>DATEIK010000202.1:0-37641 GCA_035279065.1 Sphingomicrobium sp.
CGGGAAGATTGCCGCGGTTATGCCCTGGCGCGAGGCCGACGGCCCGGCCGCGGTCGACTGGTCAGGCGAAACCGTGCTCCCGGGCCTGATCGACCTCCACACCCATCTCGCCGACGGCGCGATCGACGTGACCGAGAGCGACCCCGCGGCGCCGCTCAAGCACAGCGAGGCGGACACGATCCTCAGGGGCGCGAAGGCCGCAAGCATGGAGCTTCGCAGCGGCTTCACCACCGTCCGCGACGTCGGTGTCTATCGCGGCCTGACTGACATCGCCTTGCGCGACGCGATCAATGCCGGCGAGGTCGAGGGGCCACGCATGTTCGTCTCGGGCGGCTACATCACCGTCCCCGGCGGTGGCGGCGAGATCAACGCGCTCGCGGCCGACGTGCCGGTGCCCGAGCAATTCCGCATGGGCGAGGTCCACAATCCCGACGAGGCCCGCGACCGCGCGCGCTATTTCCTCGATCATGGCGCCGACTTCATCAAGCTGATCGCGACCGGCGCGGTGCTGGCCATCGGCGGCATTCCCGGAGCGCTCGAGCTCAGCCCCGAGGAGATGAAGGCCGCCTGCGATGAGGCCAAGGCGCATGGATCCTATTGCATCGCCCACGCCCACGGCGCCGAGGGGATCAAGGCCGCGATCCGCGCCGGCGCGCGGACGATCGAGCACGCCTCCTATCTCGACGCCGAGGGCATCGCGCTGGCCAAGGCCAATGGCGTGTGGCTCGACATGGACATCTACAACGGCGACTGGATCAACGACGTCGGCGTCAAGCAGCACTGGCCCGCCGAATACCTCCGCAAGAACATCGAGACGACCGACATCCAGCGGCGCGGCTTCGCGGCCGCGGTGAAGGCTGGCGCGAAGATGACCTTCGGCACCGACGCGGGGGTCTACATGTACGGCCTCGGCGCGCGGCAGTTCGCCTACATGGTGCGCTACGGCATGACCCCGATGCAGGCGATCCAGTCGGCGACGAGCGAGGCGGCGAAGGCGCTTCGTCTCGAAGGCCAGGTCGGAAGCGTCGCGCCCGGTGCTTATGGCGACCTGGTCGCGGTCAAGGGCGATCCCCTGGCCGACATCCGCGCGCTCGAGACCGTCGACGGCGTGATCAAGGAAGGGCGGCTGATCCGCTGACGATTTAACAGGCAGGGGCTCCTGATGACCGTCGACGAGCGCAAAGGGCTGAACCGGTACAATGGGCTGTACCTGTGGATGATCGTTCCGATGGCGATCATGCAAGCCGGCATCTTCCATGATTATTGGGGGGACCTGACCGAGAACGCGTGGCCCGTTCACATCCATTATTGGACCGCGACTCTTTGGTATCTCTTCCTGATCCTCCAGCCTTATTATGCCGAGCGGCGGCAATTCGAGCGGCACCGGACGAACGGGATTATCGGCGTCTTTCTCGCCGGCGGCGTGGCCCTGACGGCGCTGAGCGCCCTGAACCGCGATATCGTCAATGCGGACCTGTCGGCGCAGATGCCGGATCGGTTCGGGCCGTTTGAGCCATGGTTCTTCTACGGCGTCGCAACGGTCGAGCTCGTCATGATGTCGGCCTTCATTGTCGCCGTCATCCAGGCGATCCGCCACCGGCATTCGCTGCAGGATCACAGCTGGTGGCTGGTCTCCACGGTTTTCATCATCATGATGCCCGCTCTTGGCCGTGGGATTCAGTATCTGTGGGGCATCGTGTTCGGGACGGATGATCCGGGCCTGGTCTTGTCTCCGCTGTACGTGACGACCGCGATCATCATGGTTCTGCTGTTCTGGGCGGCGCGCCGATACGGCCGGATCAATCACCCGGCGACATGGCTGGCATCAGGAGTGAACCTCTTCAACTTGCTGATCGAGCCACTGGGCAAATGGGCGTGGCTTCAGGGCGTCGTCGAAGCGGTCATCAAGACTTAGGCTTTGAGCGTCTGTTCTCCTATTGTTCTCCTCGAACAAATAGGATACGACGTTCGTCACAGGCGGGGCTCGGCCGCCGTTGTGGAAGCGGATTGACCGCTTGCATTGACGAGGGAGACTTGGGACATGGCGGCGCAGTTGAAAGTCATCGGCAACGGATTGGAATCGGGTTTGGCATCCTCGGGCATGGACCGTCAGAAGGCGCTGGAAGCGGCGCTCGCGCAGATCGACCGCGCGTTCGGCAAGGGCTCGGCGATGCGGCTCGGCAGCCGCGAGAAGATGGAGATCGAGACGATCTCGACCGGCAGCCTCGGGCTCGATATCGCGCTCGGCGTCGGCGGCCTGCCGCGCGGGCGGATCATCGAGATCTATGGGCCGGAAAGCTCGGGCAAGACGACGCTCGCGCTTCACGCCATCGCCGAGGCGCAGAAGACCGGCGGGTCGGCGGCGTTCGTCGATGCCGAGCACGCGCTCGACCCGGTCTATGCCAGGAAGCTCGGGGTCAACATCGATGAGCTGATCGTGTCGCAGCCCGACACCGGCGAGCAGGCGCTCGAAATCGTCGACACTTTGGTCCGTTCGAACGCGATCGACGTGCTGGTGATCGATTCGGTCGCGGCGCTCGTCCCGCGCGCCGAGATCGAGGGAGAGATGGGCGATAGCCATGTCGGCCTGCAGGCGCGCCTGATGAGCCAGGCACTGCGAAAGCTCACCGGCTCGATCAGCCGCTCGCGCTGCACCGTCATCTTCATCAACCAGGTGCGGATGAAGATCGGCGTCATGTACGGCAATCCGGAGACGACCACCGGCGGCAACGCCCTCAAATTCTACGCTTCGGTGCGGCTCGACATCCGCCGCACCGGGCAGGTCAAGGATCGCGACGACATCGTCGGCAACGCGACCCGCGTGAAGGTGGTCAAGAACAAGGTCGCGCCGCCGTTCAAGCAGGTCGAGTTCGACATCATGTACGGCGAGGGCGTCAGCAAGGTCGGCGAGATCCTCGACCTCGGCGTCAAGGCCGGGCTGGTCGAGAAGTCGGGCAGCTGGTTCAGCTACGACAGCGTGCGCATCGGCCAGGGCCGCGAGAACGCCAAGATCTACCTCAAGGAAAACCCGGAGGTCGCCCAGCGGATCGAGAATGCGATCCGCGGCCGCACCGAGGAAGTCGGCGAGGCGCTGATGGCTGGCGCCAGCGACGACGACGGGGTGGTCGAGTAGCCCTCACCCTCCGCGGCTTCGCCGCTCCGTCCTCTTCCCCTTGCGGGAGACGGCTTGGGTGAGGGTCAGCAGAGGTCGTCGGGCATCAGCGGCGTCGGATCGGCGCTGGTGTCGACCCGGATCGCGGCGAACATCCTGGTCGGCTCGGTCGCGAGGACGATGAGGAAGCCCGCGGTCGAGCAGGCGGCGATCCCGAGCAGGAAGGGCAGCGCGGTCCCGTCATAGGCCTGGCCGATCATGAACCCGATCGCCGCCGAGCCGAGCGTGCCGATCACGCCCTGGACCGAGGAGGCCGTGCCCGCGATCGGCGCCATATGCTCCATCGCCAGCGTGCCGAAGTTCGAAGAGGTGAAGGCGAAGCAGGCCATGGTCAGCCCTTGCATGATGACGAAGATCATCAGCGTCTCGTGCCCGCTGAGCGCGATCGCCGCGTGCGCCGCGGTCACCAGCGCCAGCAGCAGCGCGCTGACATGGCCGACGCGCCTCAATCCGAAGCGCTCGACGATGCGGCTGTTGCCGTAGGACGCGAGCGCCATCGGCGCGGCGATCGATGCGAACACGAGACCGATCAGTCCCGGCGCATCGAACACCTCGAACACGATCTGCTGGACCGAGGAGATGTAGGCGATCAGCCCGGCGAACGTCACGGTCATCGCCAGCGTGTAGCCGAGCGACTGGCGCTCGGTGACCGTGGCGAGCATCGCGCGCCCCATTTCGCGGAGCCTGAGCGTCCGGCGATACTCCGGGTGCAGCGTCTCGGGCAGCCTGAGCCACGACCAGCTGAGCATCGCCAGCGCGTAGATGGCGAGGATGATGAAGATCGCTCGCCACGGGAAGACCAGCAGGATCGCCTGGCCGATGTTGGGCGCGAGGACCGGGACCAGCATGAAGGTCATGAACACCAGGCTCATGACCCGCGCCATGCTCTCGGCCTCGAACAGGTCGCGGACCATCGAGATGACCAGCACGCGCGTCACTGCGGCCGAGGCGCCCATCGCGACGCGCCCGGCGATCAGCAACGGGAAGCTGCTGGCGAGCGCGCACAGCACCGCGAACAGCGCGTAGAGCGCGACGCCCGCGGCGAGGATCGGCTTGCGCCCGAAGCGGTCGGCGAGAGGGCCCCACACCAGCTGGGTCGAGCCGAAGCCGAGGAAGTAGGCGACCACGACCAGCTGGCGCCGGTTCTCCTCGGCGACATGCAGCGAGCGGCCGATGTCGGGCAATGCCGGAATCATCGAATCGATCGCCATCGCGTTCAACGCCATCAGCAACGCGAGCATGACGGTGAGTTCGCGCGCTCCGGGGCGCCGGGTCGCGCCCGGCGGATGGTCGAGGTGGAATGGCATGAAGCTGGCGCTGCTGGCGCAGCCGCCGCCGACATGCAAGAGGAGCGACGAAGAAGCTGGAGGGCGGGTGCGCGAATCGCGGGTCACAGTGCGGCTGATCGGCCTTCCGACCGACAGCCATTCCTCGTTCCTGCGCGGGCCCGCGTCCGGGCCGGCGGCGATCCGCGCGGCTTTATGGTCCGACCACGGCAATGTCGCGGCCGAGTGCGGCCTCGAGCTCGGCAGCGACATCCTTGTAGAGGACCTCGGCGACCTGCCGCTCGACGAGAGCCCGGGCGATGTCGATCGCATCCGCTCCGCCGCGGAAGACGCGGTGCACGACGGTGTCACGCCATTGTTCCTCGGCGGCGATCACATGGTCACCAATCCGATTGTCGGCGGCATCCATGCGGCGCGCGGGCCCGTCAATATCCTGCACTTCGACGCGCATCCCGACATTTACGAGGACTTCGGCGGCGATCCCTTGAGCCACGCGTCGCCCTTCGCGCGGATCATGGAGCGCGGCGATGCGAAGCGCCTGGTCCAGGTCGGCATCCGCACGGCCAACAGGCACTGCCGCGAGCAGGCGGCGAAATATGGCGTCGAGACCGTCGAGATGCGCGACTTCGACGCGGGCAAAGTGTCGATCCCGGACGGGCCGCTCTACGTCAGCATCGACATGGATGCGCTGGATCCAGCCTATGCGCCGGGCGTGTCGCACCACGAACCGGGCGGGCTCACCGTCCGCGACATCCTCTCGGTGCTCCATCGCGTCGAGCAGCCGATTGTCGGGGCGGATGTCGTCGAGCTCAATCCGACGCGCGACATCAACGGCATGAGCGCAGTGGTCGCGGCGAAGTTCGTCAAGGAATTGGCCGCGTTGGCGGTGAGGGGAGGATGAGGATGCAGCTTAGTCGACGTGGATTGCTTGCTGGCGGAGGCGCCGCGGCCGTCTTCGGTCTGACGGGACTCGCACGGGCCGCGGTTCAGCAAGCGCGCGACCTGCCCAAGATCGCCATTCCGCCCGCCATCGGCACGCCTGAGCGCCTGCAGCGACTGGCCAAGGCGCGCACGCTGATGCAACAGAACGGGATCGGCGCGATCATCGTCGAATCCGGCCCCAGCCTCGATTATTTCACTGGCGTCCAATGGTGGCGTTCGGAGCGGCTCACCGGCGCCGTCATCCCGGCGCAGGGCGACCCGATCATCGTCACGCCCTTCTTCGAGAAGCCGTCGGTGTCCGAGAGCCTCAACGTCCCGGCCGAGGTGCGCACCTGGAACGAGGACGAGGAGCCGCTGAAGCTCGTCGCCGACTTCCTCCGCGAGCGCGGCGCCGCGAGTGCCCCGGTCGGGTTCGAGGAAACCAACCGCTTCTTCATCCTCGACCGGCTCCAACAGCAGTTGCCGGGTGTGCGCGTCGTCACTGCAAACCCCGTCGTGCGCGGGTGCCGCATGATCAAGTCGCCAGCCGAGCTGGCGTTGATGCAGGCCGCCGCCGACATCATGCTCGCTTCGCTCCGTTATGCGGGCGAGCGGACGCAGGCCGGAATGGCGCCGGCGGATGTGGATGCGATGATCGCCGCCGCCCACAAGAAGCTCGGCTCCGCCTATGATGGCGGACTGATCCTGATCGGCGAATCCTCGGCTTATCCGCACGGCAGCCACAAGCCGCAGGTCGTGAAGCGCGGCGAGATCGTGCTGATGGACTGCACGTCGAGCGTGCACGGCTACCAGGCCGACATCACGCGGACCTTCGTGTTCGGCGGCAACGCCAATGCCGAGCAGCGCAAGGTCTGGGACCAGGTTCACCGCGGCCAGCAAATCGCGATGGCCGCGGCGAAGGTGGGGGTGCCGGCGGGGTCGGTCGACGACGCCGTGCGGCGCACCTACGAAAGCTGGGGTTATGGGCCGGGCTACAAGCTGCCGGGGACTTCACACAGGACGGGACATGGCATCGGGATGGAGGTGCATGAGCCGGTCAACCTCGTCCATGGCGAGACGACGCCATTGGCGCCAGGCATGTGCTTTTCGAACGAGCCGGGCATCTACATCCCCGGCAAGTTCGGCGTGCGGATCGAGGATTGCTGGCACATGACCGAGGCCGGCCCAAAATTCTTCACGCAGCCGCCGCCGAGCATCGATCAACCCTTCGGTTAGCGCCGTTCCGCGAACGCAAGGCGGACGGCCAGCGTACCCATCGCCGTGGCGGCCACCCACCGGGCGGCGGTGCCGAGCCAGGACACGTGCCTGAGTCTTGCGGCGGTGTCGGCGGCGGCGATCGCGACGATGCAATTGACCAGCGTGCCGACGAAATCGAACCACAGGCCCAGGCACAGAATCTGGAGCGCCGGAACCTCGGCCTTGGGATCGATGAACTGCGGCAGGAAGGCGAGGAAGAACAACGCGACCTTGGGGTTGAGGATGTTGACCAACGCCGCGGCGCGGAACAGCCTCCAGCCCGAAAGCTGACGCCTCGGCTTGTCCTCGGCTTCCGTGCTGCCGCGCGATAGGACCAGCGAAATCGCGATGTACAGCAGATAGGCAGCACCGACCCATTTGATCAGCGTGAATGCGGTCTGCGAGGCCGCGAGCAGCGCCGACAGGCCGAGCACCGCCGCCAGTACGTGAACCAGCGCGCCGCCGCCGATGCCGAGCGCGGCGGTGATGCCGTCGCGGCGGCCGCCGCGCGCCGCGCTCGCGATCACGAAGGTCATATCGGCGCCCGGCACGATGTTGAGCGCGAGCCCGGCGAGCGCAAAGGCAAGGAAGGTCGCAAGCGGCGGAAGCAACTCGACCCCCGCGACCTCCAGCATGTCAGGCCGCCTTGCGCGCCTTGCGTGCCGCGGGGGCGGGCTCGATGTCGGGCGACATCGGTGGGCCAAGCTCGCCCTCCCACCGCGCGACGACGCTGGAGGCGACGGCATTGCCGACGACGTTGGTCGCCGAGCGTCCCATGTCGAGGAAATGGTCGACCGCGAGGATCAACAGGAGGCCCGCCTCGGGGATGTTGAACATCGACAGCGTCGCGGCGATCACGACCAAGCTCGCGCGCGGCACGCCGGCCATGCCCTTCGACGTGATCATCAGCACCAGCAACATGGTGATTTCCTGGCCGATGCTGAGGTCGATGCCATAGGCCTGGGCGATGAAGATCGACGCGAAGGTCATGTACATCATCGACCCGTCGAGGTTGAACGAATAGCCCAAAGGCAGGACGAAGCTGGCGATGCGCGGCGGGACGCCGAAGCGCTCGAGCTCCTCGAGCGTGCGCGGGTAGGCCGCCTCGCTCGACGCGGTCGAGAAGGCGAGCACGACGGGGTCGCGGATATAGCGGACGAGATGGCGCGTCCGCGGCCCGACGATGACGAAGCAGGCGCCGATCAGGACCGCCCACAGGATCGCCAGTCCGAGGTAGAAGCTGCCGACGAACTTGCCCAAGGTCATGATGATCTCGGGGCCGCGCTCGGCGAGCGCGCTGGTGACCGCGGTGAACACCGCGAACGGCGCGAACCGCATCACGTAATTGGTCACCTGGAGCATCACCCGGACGAGCGATTCGACGCCGCGGACGATCGGCCGGCCCTTCTCCCCGATCGAGGTCAGCGCGACCCCGAAGAAGATCGAGAAAATCACGATCGGCAGGATCTCGTTGGTGCTCATCGCCTCGAAGATCGATTGCGGCACGAGGTGCGAGACGAAGTCCTTGAGGTTGAATGCCGTCGTTTCGACGCCGCTCGCGGCGGTCGTGGCCGGCAGCGCCAGGTTGAGCCCGACTCCCGGCTGAAGCACGTTGACGAGGATCAGGCCGAGGGTCAGCGAGACGAAGGTCGCGAGGATGAACCAGCCGATCGAACGCAGGCCGACGCGGCCCAAAGCGGCGACGTCGCCCATGTGCGCGATCCCCGCGACCAGCGTCGAAAACACCAGCGGGGCGATGATCATCTTGATCAGGCGCAGGAAGAGCGTCGTGACGATGCTGAGATAATCGGCGATCGACTTCAGCCGCTCGGCGCTTGCCGGCGTCCCATCGTCGATTGCGGCGTTGATCGCCCAGCCGGCGATCAGGCCGAGCACCAGCGCCAGCAATATGTATCGAGTCAGTCGCTTGCCCATGATGTTCCTCTCGTACCGTCATTGCGAGGAGTGCAGCGACGAAGCAATCCAGTTCAACCGGCTCCCTGGATTGCTTCGCTCCGCTCGCAATGACGAAGCGACTCGTCAAGCTTCACAGGCGTTCACCGCTTGGGCTAGGGGCCGCGCCATGGCCGATGACGACGCGATCGCGTTCGGGCGCGAAATCCTACACGACGAGGCGCGCGCCCTCGACGCGCTGGCCGACAGCCTCGGCGAACCGTTCGAGCGGGCGATACGGCTGATCTGCGATTGCCGCGGCAAGCTGATCGTCAGCGGGCTCGGCAAGTCGGGCCATGTCGGGCGCAAGATCGCCGCGACCTTCGCCTCAACGGGAACAACCGCGACCTTCCTTCACCTGGCCGAGGCGATCCATGGTGATTTGGGGATGGCGGCGAAGGGCGATGTCGCGCTGCTAATCTCGCAGAGCGGTGAGACGGCCGAGCTCGAGCCCGTCATTGACCATTTCCAGCAGGCTGGCATTCCGATCATCGCGATCACCGGCAATGCCGGATCGATGTTGGCGGAGGCCGCGAATGCAGCGCTGGTTTTGCCGCACTGGGCCGAGGTCGGGCCGGAATCGGTCGCGCCGACCACCTCGACGACCATGACGCTGGCGCTTGGGGACGCGCTCGCGATGACCGTCATGCGGCTCAAGGGCGTGACGCGGACCGACTTCGGCCGGCTGCATCCCGGCGGTTCGCTCGGAGCGCGGCTGAAGCCCGTGAAGCGGCTGATGCATTCGGGCGCCGACCTGCCACTGACGCGCGCCGACGCATCGATGCACGACACGGTGGTCGAAATGTCGGCCAAGCGCCTCGGCCTGGTCGGCGTCGTGGACGAAGCGGGTGACCTGGTCGGTGTGATCACCGATGGTGACCTTCGCCGCAACATCGAGCGCGGGCTCGATCATAAGGCCACCGAGTTCATGACGCGTCGCCCGAAGACCATCGCCGCCGATGCGCTGGTCGACGATGCGCTGCGGTTGTTCGACGAGCATCGGATCACGGCCTTGTTCGTCGTCGACGGATCGAAGCCCGTCGGCGTACTCCACATCCACGACTGCCCGGCGCCAAGATGAACGTCCAGATCCTGATTCCGGCGCGCTACCAATCGACGCGCTATCCGGGAAAGCCGCTGGTCGAGCTGAAAGGCGCCGGCGGCTCGGCCAAGCCGCTGATCCAGCGCAGCGTCGAGGCGGCGCGGCGTGTGGCCGGCGTATCCGGCGTGTTCGTGGTCACGGACGACGAGCGCATCGCCGAGGCCTGCGCTCCGGCGAAAGTCGGCGTGATCATGACGTCGCCGGAGTGCCGCAACGGCACCGAGCGCTGTGCCGAGGCGCTCGCACAGCTGCACGAACCCGATCTGGTCGTCAATTTCCAGGGCGACGCGCTGCTGACGCCGCCGGGCTTCGTCGAGGCGCTGATCGCGCGGATGGACGAGGATGCGGACGCGCTCGTCGCGACCCCGGCGATGCGGCTGAGGAGCGACGAAGTGCGCGCGTTGCAGGCCGAGGAAGCCGCCGGCCGCGTCGGCGGCACGACCGTCGTTACCGATTCCGGCGGCTACGCGCTCTATTTCTCCAAGCGTCTGATCCCGCATCTGCCGGCCGGCGCGCTCGATGATGAGATGTCGCCGGTGCGGCTGCACGTGGGCGTCTATGCCTACCGGCCGCAGGCGCTGGAGCGCTATGTCGCGACGCCGGTCAGCGACCTTGAGACGCTCGAGGGCCTGGAGCAGCTGCGCTTCCTCGTCGCCGGAGTGCCCGTGGCCGTCGTCGACGTCGAAACGCCCCCGTTCACGCTGCGCGAGCTCAACAATCCCGAAGACGTGGCCCCGATCGAGGATGCGCTCAGCGAGGCGGGGCTCGAGTGAGCTATTGGGATTTGCTCGACCCGAAATACCGGCTGGTCCTGTGCGACATCTGGGGCGTGGTCCACGACGGGGTGAACCTCTATCCGAATGCGGCCGAACGCTTGCGGCAATGGCGCGGCCAGGGGCGCTGCGTCGTGCTGATCACCAACGCCCCGCGCACCGCCGAAGCCGTCGAGCAGCAGCTAGGCCGGATCGGCTTGCCGCGCGAATGCTGGGACTCGATCGCGACGAGCGGCGAGGCGGGGATCGAGGCGCTGAACGCGCTTCACAAGCCCGTCGGTTTCGTCGGGACCGCCGCTGACCGCGAAATCCTCGAGAGCCGTGGTGTCGAGATCGCGGAAGATGACGGTTTCACCGAACTCGCCTGCACCGGGCTCGAGGAGGCGCGTCCGCACGTTGAGGACTATCGCGGCGACCTCGAGCGCTGGGCTGACCGAGATGTCGAGATGCATTGCCTGAACCCCGACCGCGTCGTGGTGCGCGGCGGTGTGCCCGAGCCGTGCGCCGGGGCGATTGCCGATCTCTACCAGGGGCTTGGCGGGCGCGTGACCTGGTACGGCAAGCCTCACTCGGCAATCTATGCGCATGCGCTCCATCGCGCCGGCGATCCGCCCATGGACGAGGTGCTCGCGGTCGGTGACGCGGTCCAGACCGACGCTCTCGGCGCCGCGCTTCAAGGGTTCGACTTCGTCTTCGTTCGGTGCGGAATCCACGCCGGCGAGCCGTTCCCCGAGGATTTCGCGGCCCAGAACGGGCTCGGTGACTGGCGCCCGGTGGCGGTTGTCGACGGGCTCGCCTAAATAGCGGCGATGCAATTGCTTGGACGTGAAGTCGGGCTCGACCAGCCCCTGTTCCTGATCGCCGGCCCGTGCGTGGTCGAGAGCGAAGCGCTGCAGCTGCGCACCGCGGAGCGGCTGAAGGGGATCGCCGACCGGCTCGGCATCATGCTCATCTTCAAATCGAGCTTCGACAAGGCCAACCGCAGCAGCGACAAGAGCTTTCGCGGGCCCGGCATGGATGAGGGCCTGAAGATCCTCGCCAAGGTCCGCGACGAGATCGGCGTGCCGATCCTGACCGACGTCCACGATATCCCGCAGGTGAAGCCGGTCGCGGAGGTCGTCGACGTGCTTCAGACACCGGCGTTCCTCGCGCGGCAGACCGATTTCATCCACGCGGTCGCGGCGTCGGGCAAGCCGGTCAACATCAAGAAGGCGCAGTTCATGGCGCCGCACGACATGGTCAACGTGGTCGACAAGGCGCGGGGCGCCGCACAGGCCGCGGGCGTCAACGAAGAGACGATCATGGTGTGCGAGCGCGGCGCCTCCTTCGGCTACAACAACCTCGTCTCCGACATGCGCAGCCTAGCGATCATGCGCGAGACCGGCTGCCCGGTGGTGTTCGATGCGACCCACAGCGTGCAGCTGCCTGGGGGGCAGGGCACGAGCTCGGGCGGGCAGCGCGAGTTCGTGCCGGTCCTCGCTCGCGCGGCGGTGGCGACAGGTGTCTCGGGCCTGTTCATGGAAACCCATCCGGACCCCGCGAACGCCAAGTCGGACGGGCCCAACGCCTGGCCGCTCGACCGGATGGAAAGCCTGCTGACGACCCTCGTCGAGCTCGACAAGCTGGTGAAGGCGCGCGCGTTCGAGGAAGCGACGCACTAGGCCGCGAGCAACGCCTTCACGGCGTCAACCGCGATCCTGACAGGGTTTTGCACTTCGCCGGCGCGCGGTGCATCGACGGTCCCGACCAGTCCGCCCTCTCGTAGCTCTCGCCACACCGCTCGCAGATTGGGTTTGGGCCTTCGCGCGATGCCCATGTTCCATAGCCGATAAGCGAGCGTTCCGCGCAGGACGCGGCGAACCGGAATCATCCCGACGGGCTTGCCGGTGAAGATCGCCTCCGAAAGCATCGAGACGCTGTCCGCGGTCACGTGGATCTCGTCGGCATCCTCGAGCAGGCAGAGGTAGCGCGGCATCTTGTCCGCAACATAGCGATGGCGCGATCCGGCGATCGCATCTGCGACCGCTTTGCGGATGCTCGGCTCGGTTCGCGGACTGCCCACGACGATGACCGTGCCGTCGTCCTGTTCGCTGCGCTCCATTAGCGCACGCGCCGCAGCAGCCGCATCGCGTTCATCGACGCGCCAATGGCGGTTAGGTCCGCCGATCACCATCAACCGATGAGGTCGCGGAAGCGCGTCGAGAAACGCCTTTTCTTCGTCGGTCGCCTTTTCCTTTGGATGGGGGCTCGCCATCGCCAGCGGCAGGCGCAGGACGCGTTTCGAATGTCGCAGGCCGTATTGCGGCGTCGTGATGACCAGGTCGAAATGACCGGGGTCGAGACGCGGGTGGCCGAGCTGCACGAGCTTCGTCTGGCCGCCCGAGGCATGCCGAATATAGCGCGCGACCGGGACGCTGCGATGCCCGATGCCAAGTACAAGGTCCGGCCATGGCGGCCGCAGCCATTTGCGCGCGCTGGGGAGCACCGACGCGAGGCCGCGGCCAAGCAGTTGCTTGGGGAGGCGTCGCAACTGGTTGTAACGCATCGAGCGCGTCTCGAACGGCAGGCCCAAGCCGTGAGCAAGCGCCAGCAGCTGGTTATTGTCCCCCTTGCGATGCCCGAGAAGTACCCAGATGCGCGGATGCGCCGTCATTTCGCGCGGACTCGCCGATGCTCGGCGCGCAGCTGGAGCAGCATGGTGACGACGTTCGCGACATTGCCGAGGACCAGCGCGATCGCGGCCCCGGCCACGCCGAAGCTCCAGCACAAGGGCGCGATTGCGCCGAAGAAGACCGCGCTGGCGATGAGCTTGGCCTTCAAGGGCGCGTCCGACCGGCCGAGCGCATAAAGCATCGGCGTCAGCGGGAAGCTGAAGATGCCGAGGAACGGGATGAGCATCAGGATGACGAGCGGCTCGTAAGCGGCGAGGAAGGCCTTGCCGAAGACGATGCTCATCAACGGCTTGCCGCCGAGGATCAGCAGGCCGATCGCCAGCGCGGCGGTGCCGCTGGCGAGCACCATCACGCGCAGCATCAGCTTCCACGGCGTCTTGGTGGTGAGGTCCATGCGGATGATTTCGGGATAGAAGGCCCGGCCCAAGAGGTCGGCCGGCTTCTGCGCGGCGTCGGCCAGCGTCGAGGCGACGCGGAACAGGGCCGCGCCCGCCGGCCCGAGCAGCCCGCCGACGACCAGGCGGCCGCGCGGTCCCCAGATCGCCTGGACGCTCGCGGCGAGGTTGACGTCGATCGCGAAGCGCCAGGCGCCAGGCAGCACGGTCGGGCGCAAGGTCGGACGGATGCCTTCGAGGTGACCGGTCCGCCGCAGTTCGCGCCAAGCCAGGAACCAGGTGAACAGGTCGCCGAGGAGATCGGTGACATACCAGATCGCGACGTAAGCGGCGAAGGGCGCGCCGGTTATGTAGGCGGCAACGGCGAGAACGGCGCGCGTGATCGGCGTTGCGGTGTCGGACCAGCCGATCAGGTCGAACCGGTCGAGAACGCGCAGCACGCCGCTCGGCGTGGCAGCGCCCATCGTCGGCAGCAGCGTGCAATAGAGCATCGCCAGCCACAGATATTGCGGCTCGATGCCGACCCACTGGCTGATGAAGGGCAGCAGCACGACCGCGACCAGCATTCCCGCGATTCCGCTCAGCAGGTCGAGCGAGAAGGCGAAGCCCGTCGCGACCTTGAAATGCTCGGGGTCGCCGTGCGCGACCCCGTGCCCGCCGTAGCGCACGATCACCTGCCAGGACTGGAACTTGGCGAGCCCGCTGGCGGCCTTGGTATAGCTGGTGATGAGGATCAGTGTGCCGAGCAGCAGCAGGCCCAGCGCGCGGCCGGCGAGCGCAATGGTGGCAATCCCGCACACCGCCGCGACGACCCGCGAAATACCGAGATAGCTCGTGTTCCTGAGCAGCGAGCGGAGGTGCTGGTCTTTGAACCAGTGCTTCATGGGGGGCGCGTGTAGGAGAACAGCAGCGTCATTGCGAGGAGCGCAAGCGACGAAGCAATCCAGCTTCTTTCCTATGGATTGCTTCGCTACGCTCGCAATGACGATGCGCTTACGCCGGCTCGGGCACCCTTTGCTGGATGACCTTGTCGGCGAGTGGGCCATTCAATTCGGCGAGATGGTCGAACTCGGCCTCGTAGGTCGCGAGGCCCTGGCTCTGCGACCGCAGCTCGGCCTCGAGCCCGGCGAGGTCGGCCTCGGGGATCAAGGCGTCGATGCGGTCCCACCCGGTCCAGCCATCGCGCGGTGCCATGCCGAGCATCTGGCCGCGCCGCCCGGCGATCGCCGAAGTGATGCGGCTGGTCGCGCTCGACGGGCAGACGACGCCGATCTTGTGCATCGGCTCGAGCAGGTGCGGTCCGGCAGCCGTCAGCGCTTCGTGCATCGCGATGCGCCCGGCGAGGCGGAAGGCGAGCTCGGAGCTGTCGACGCTGTGGTAGCTGCCGTCGACCAGGCTGACGGCGACGTCCACGACCTCGAAGCCGAGCGGGCCCTTTTCCATGGCTTCCCTGACGCCATCCTCAACCGCGGGAATCCATTGCTTGGGCACCGAGCCGCCGTGGATCTTCTCCTCGAACTGGAAGCCGTCGCCGCGTGAAAGCGGACGGATTTCGATGATCACGTCGCCGAACTGACCGTGACCGCCCGACTGCTTCTTGTGGCGCCCGTGCTGACGCACCGGCTTGCGGATCGATTCCTTGTAGCCAACCGAGGGCGTGTGGCTTTTCACTTCGACGCCGTAGCGGCGCTTCAGGCGCCCGAGCACGGTGTTGAGATGCTCGTCATTGACTCCGCGGAGGCGGATTTCGTGATTGGCGTCGTCGTGCTCGACAACCAGCGCGGAATCTTCCTCCTGAAGGCGCTGGAGGGCGCCGGACAGCTTGACGTCGTCCTTGCGATCTGCGGGCTCGATGGCGATGGCGCAGTTGCGCGCCGGATACTCGACGGCGACTTCGGGCGGCAGCTTGCCCGTGCCGAGCCATTCGCCCGCGTGGGCGCTGTCGACCTTGGCGACCGCCACGATATCGCCGTCGCGGCCATCGCTGACCTTCTGGGTCTTCTCGCCCTGGACCTTGAACAGGGACCCGGCGCGGCCGTGCTCACCATCCGCGCTCTTGAGGTCCGATCCTTCGGCGATCTTCCCGCCGAGCACGCGCGCGAGGGCGAGGCGGCCGATGGTGCCGTGCTGGACCTTGAACACGTACATCGCGGGATCCGTGACCTCGAGCCGGCTCGCTGCCGCCTGCGGGCCGGGAACTTCGTGGCGCAGCGCCTTCAGAAGCCGGCGGACGCCCCAGGAGCTGCTCGCCGAGCCGAACAGGACCGAGACACCAAGGCTCTCGCCGGTTTCGCGGGCGAGGTCCTGGAACACTTTTTCCGCCGTCGGGGCCTGGTCCATCAGCAATTGCTCGAGGAGCTCGTCGTCATGGTCGGCGAGCTGTTCGAGCATGTGCGTCCGCGCCTCGATCTCGCGGTCGTGGAGCTCGGCCGGGATTTCGATCCGCTCAGACTGCTTGCCGGGCTGGTATTTGAACGCCCGCTCGAGCGCCAGGTCGACGAAGCCGCTGACCTTCTCGCCATCCCAGATCGGAACCTGGCGCGCGATCAACGGCGATACGCTCATCGGCTGGAGCGCGGAAAGAAGGTCGCGCACCCGGCCGTGGGCCTGGTCGATGCGGTTGACGAAAATGAGGTGCGGGATGCCGAGCTCGTCGAGCGCGCGAAGGGCCGGCGCGGCGAGCGGCGCCCGAGCCGGGTCCGGATCGACGACGACGATCGCGACGTCGGCAATGGCCAGCGCGCGTGCGCCATCGGCGGCAAAGCCAACCGAGCCGGGGCAATCGAGAATGGCGAAAGAATCGCCGAGATAGTCGAAATTCAGGAGGTTGAGCTCGGTCGAGCCGCCGCGCTGTCGCGCCTCCGGGCTCGAATCGCCGATGCTGGAGCCGTTGGCCGTCGATCCCAATCGGTCGATGGTTCCGGCTGCGAACAGCATTGCCTCGGCAAGGCTGGTCTTACCTGCGCCGGCGGGTCCCACCAGCGCGATGACTCGGGTGCCTTTTGATTCTCCAGCCATGCGACTCTCCCTTCGTGCCTTGCGGCGCGCGAGTCGCACTTTGCGGCGCTCGGGCGCCTATGCGGAAACTTCCACCGTCCGCCTGTTTTGAGCGGAAGGCAAGGGGGGTCGTTTCGGGCGTGTGAGGATTATGCGGCGGGAAGCAGCCGGCGCTCGCCGGCAAGGCGCAGTAGCGCGGCCTGGAGCTTCTCGAAGGCGCGAACCTCGATCTGGCGAATCCGCTCGCGGCTGACGCCATAGACCTGGCTCAGCTCCTCGAGAGTCTTTGGCTCGTCGGCGAGGCGGCGCTCCATCAGGATGTGGCGCTCGCGGTCGTTCAGGGATTCCATCGCGTTCATCAACAGGTCGTGGCGAACTCGCGTCTCCTCGTCCTCCGCGATGCGCTCGTCCTGAAGGGGCTCGGAATCGACGAGGAAATCCTGCCACTGGCTCTCGCCCTCGGTGTCCTTCAGCGGCGCGTTGAGGCTGGTGTCGCCGCCCATCGCCATGCGGCGGTTCATCGACACAACCTCGTCCTCGCTGACGCCGAGATCGGTCGCGATCTTGGTCACGTCCTGCGGCTTCAGGTCGCCTTCTTCGAACGCGTTGATCTGATTCTTCATCCGCCGGAGGTTGAAGAACAGCTTCTTCTGGTTGGCAGTGGTGCCCATTTTCACCAACGACCAGGCGCGGAGGATGAATTCCTGGATCGAGGCGCGGATCCACCACATCGCGTAGGTCGCGAGGCGGAAGCCGCGATCGGGCTCGAACTTCTTGACGCCCTGCATCAGCCCGACATTGCCCTCGGAGATAAGGTCGCTCACGGGCAGCCCGTAGCCGCGGTAGCCCATGGCGATCTTCGCCACGAGCCGCAGGTGCGAGTTGACCAGCTTCGCGGCCGCGTCGGTGTCGCCATGCTCGCGCCAGCGCTTGGCGAGCATATATTCCTCCTCCGGAGAGAGGATCGGGAACTTCTTGATCTCGGCGAGGTAGCGGTTGAGTCCGGCCTCCCCACCGGACGCGGGGAGCGAGACGATCCCTTTTCGGTCAGCCATCTTAGTCGTCTTTCTCCCTTTGGCAGGGCGGCTTCGATACGCCGCCTAGCTCGTTAATCCTTATACACCAAGTGCGTTGAACAGTTCCTGCATGTCCGCCGGCATGGGACTGGAGAACGACAGCCTGCTCCTGGTCACCGGATGCGTGAACCCAAGCTCGGCCGCGTGCAGTGCCTGCCGGTGAAAACCAAGCTCTTTTAACAACTTGCCGTGCGTCCTTCCGGATCGGCCATAGACCGGATCGCCGATCAGCGGGTGGCCGATCGAAGCCATGTGGACGCGGACCTGGTGGGTGCGCCCGGTTTCCAGCCGGCATTCCACGAGCGCCGCGTCACGAAGGACCCGAAGGCGTTTCCAGTGCGTCACTGCGCGCTTGCCGCGCTGGCCCTCGACGATCGCGATCTTTTTGCGGTTGGTCGCCGAGCGGGCCAGCGGCGCATCGATCGTGCCACCGCTCACCTTGGGCACGCCGGAAACCACAGCGAGATAGTGGCGGTCGATCGAATGCGCCGCGAACTGTTTGGCGAGTCCTTCGTGCGCGACGTCGGACTTGGCGATGACCAGCAGCCCCGATGTGTCCTTGTCGATGCGGTGGACGATGCCGGGTCTGGCAACGCCCCCGATACCCGACAGATTTCCCGCGCAATGATGAAGCAGCGCGTTGACCAAAGTCCCGTCCAGGTTGCCGGCGGCAGGATGAACGACCAGCCCCGCGGGCTTGTCGACCACCAGCAGATGCTCGTCTTCGAAAACCACCTTCAGCGGGATCTCCTGGGGGACATTGTGCGCGGGCTGCGGCTCGGGAACCGCGACCGACAGGTGTTCATCGCCGCGGACCTTACCCGCCGGATCGCGGAGCGCGTGGCCGGCGGCTTCAACCGCGCCGCTGCGGATCAGTGATTTCAGCCGTTCGCGCGAGAGCGTCGGTATGGCTGAGGCGAGCGCGCGGTCGAGACGCCAGCCTGCGTGGGCGGCGTCCAGGCGAACGTCGATCGTCTTGGAACCCCCCACGAAATCAATATGGGTCGGAACGGTCGCGGTTCAATGCCGCATCCTTGCCTCAGGTTAAACTCTGGCCCATTCAGCGCGGAATGAACGCGGTCGATCTTGCCAGCCTGTTGTGCTCGCGCCTGTGCCATGACCTGATGAGTCCGGTTGGAGCGCTCAACAACGGTATCGAGCTCCTGGCCGACGAGACCGACCCCGACATGCGCGAGAAGTGTCTCGAATTGCTCGCCGACAGCGCGCGCGCCTCGGCCAACAAGCTCAAGTTCTTCCGGCTGGCCTTTGGCGCGGCCGGCGGCTTCGGCGACGCGGTCGATACGCACGAGGCGCAGGCCGCGCTCGAGGGCGTGTTCGGGCCCGAGCGGCGGATCGAGCTCGGCTGGGTCGTCAGTGAAGGCAAACTGCCCAAGGGCGCGGTCAAGCTGTTGCTCAACCTCGCGCTGCTGGCGGGCGACGCGCTCGTCCGCGGCGGGCGTCTCGACGTCGGCGCGGAGACGCAGGACGGCGAAATCGAGCTCGCGGTGCGCGCCGAAGGCCAGCGCATTCTCCTCGACCCGGTCCTGCGCGAGACGCTCGCCAACGGCGTAAGCGGCGACACCGTCGAGCCCCGTGCCGCGGGCGCGTGGCTTGCGCACAGTCTTGCCGCCGAGGCTGGCGGCACGATCAAGCTTTCGGATCCGTCGAGTGAGGTGCTGATGATCGGCGCGTCGCTTCCCCAGTCCGCGTGAGCCGAACGTGCGGGCCGAGCTGAGCGGCTTCCTGTCGCGCGATTTCACCGGCGAGGTTGCTCCGCCGATGGATCTCGGTCTCGCGCCGGCCGCCGAATATGAGGCCCACCAGGTTGAGATGAACGACGGCCGCGCGCTCCAGGCCCGCACTTCCTCCCCGGCCGAGTTCTTCGCCGGCCATGGTTTTGCACTTCTGCCGCATGAAACCCGGGTCCAGGACTGGGACCGCGACGTTGGCTCTGTCTATGGCCCCGAAGTCGTCGACCTCGTCCGCAAGCAGCTGCTGCCCGGCCGGCGGGTCGAGATCCTGCAGGGGTTGAAGGTCATGCGGCGCGGCCCCGAGCAGCGCTATTACGCGCAACGCATCCACGCCGACGGGCCGCTGACTCCCGAAGTTTACGCCCAGAATATCCGGGCGTTTGGACGCGAAGAACTCGTCCGGCGATGGGAGCGCGCTTATGCTCGCGAAGAAGTCGTCGGGTTCGTTTCGATCGGCTTCTGGCGCACGACCAATATGGCGGGACCGCTGCGCCACATGCCGCTTGCGATCTGCGATCCGAACAGCGTCGAGGGCAAAGACATCGTTCCGACCACCTCCAGGACGATCGCCCCGGCGGGAAAGCCCACGCATCACCTGGTGCTCCGCCACAATCCGGATCAGTCCTGGTTCTATTATCCGGCGATGACCGGCGCGGAGGTGCTCGCGATGACCGTCTGTGCGTTCTGGAAGGAGGATCCAGGCGGACGGCCGAAGAACGTCTTCCACACCGCATTCCGCGATCCGACGACACCACCCGATGCCGAACCGCGCCAAAGCTGTGAGTTTCGCGTCGGCGTGATGATCTTCTCGGACAGGCCTCTCGCTTCGCTCCGGACAGGGATAACGGCGCGTTAACTCCTGCGCGCCATAACGCCCTCGAACCAGCGCTGGGGGCGGTCCTTTCCGATGGATGACCTGATTGCCGATTTCGTAGCCGAATGCCGCGAGATGCTCGAAGCCCTGGGCGGCGAAATCGTCGCGTGGGAGGCGGAGCCCGACGATCGTTCGCGCCTCGATTCCATTTTCCGCTTCGTCCACACCGTCAAAGGCAATTGCGGCTTCTTCGAATTTCCGCGGCTCGAGGCGCTGAGCCATGCGGCCGAAGATGCGCTCGCCGACGTTCGCGCGGGCCGCCGCGAGGCCGACGGCGCGCTCGTCAGCGCGGTGCTCGCGATCATCGACCGCATCGGCGAGATGATCGCCGCGATCGAAGCGGGCGAGGAATTCCCCGCCGGCGACGACAGCGCGCTGATCGCCGCGCTTGCGCCCGGAGCCGAAAGCCCGGCGACGCCGGTAGCCGCGCCGCTCGAAGGACAGGGCAGCAAGGCCGCGTCCGCACCGCGCACGATCCGTCTGTCGGTCGAGCTGCTCGACCGCGTAATGAGCACCGTTTCCGACATGGTGCTGGCCCGCAACGAGCTCGCCCGGCGCCTGCGCGAATCCCCGACCGACGTGCCGGTCGACGGGGCGTTCGAGCGGCTGTCCTCGATCATCGCAGAAATGCGTGACGCCATCACCCGCACCCGCATGCAGCGGATCGAAAATTTGTTCGTCGGCCTGCCGCGCATGGTGCGCGATCTGTGCGCCGAGCTCGGCAAGCAGGTGCTGGTCGATATCGAGGGCGGCGACGTCGAGCTCGATCGCGAGATGATCGAGATGATCCGCGATCCGCTGACCCACATCATTCGCAACGCGGTCGATCATGGCATCGAGCTTCCGGCCGATCGCCTGAAGGCCGGCAAGCGCGAAATCGGCATTCTCGCCGTTTCGGCGCGCCAGTCGGGCAACCAGATCCTGATCGACATCCACGACGACGGCCGTGGGGTCGACGGCAAGAAGCTCGTCGAAAAGGCGGTCTCGGCGGGGATCATCGACAAGGTCGAAGCCGCCAACCTGACCGAGCGCGAGCAGCTTGCGCTGATCTTTGAGGCCGGCCTGTCGACGGCCAACCAGGTCACGGCAATCTCCGGCCGCGGCGTCGGGATGGACGTCGTTCGCTCGAACATCGAGCGGATCGGGGGCATCGTCGAGGTCGACAGCAAGCTCGGCGAGGGCACGCGCATGACGCTGCGGGTTCCGCTGACGCTGACCATCATCCCGGCGCTCACCGTTTCGATTGCCGGCCAGCATTTCGCCATCCCGCGCTCGGCGATCGAGGAGATCGTCCGGGCGAACGGCGAATCAGTGACTCTCGAACGCCTCGGCGGGGCGGGGGTCGCGACCATCCGCGGGCGGCGCGTGCCGCAGGTCTCGCTGGCCGACATCCTCGGGCTCGACAGCGAGGTCGCTGAAACCGAACGCACGCTGATCGTCCTGCGCCTGAACGGCGGTGACCTTTACGCGCTGTCGGTCGACCGCATCCACGACCACGAGGAGTTGGTGGTGAAGCCGGCGGCGCCCGCGGTGATGGCGACGGGACTTTATGCCGGCACGACGCTGGCCGACGACGGCAGCCCGATCCTCCTGTTCGACGCGGGCGGGCTGGCGCAGGTCGGCGGCGTCAAGATCGAGGCGCAGGAGCGCGCTTCGCGCATCGTCGAGGGCCCGGCCAGCGAGATTTCGAAGTCGACCGCGGTGCTGCTGTTCCGCGGGCTCGACGGCGGACGGCGCGCCCTTCGTCTCGCCGTCGTCGACCGGATCGAGGAGATTGCGGCAAGCGCGATCAGGAATTCAGCCGGTCAGCTCCGGGTTCAGGTCGGCGAGGCCATCCTTCCCCTTGCCGGCGTCTCCGGCGAGCTTGGCGATGGCAACGTTCGCCTGTTCCGCCTGAACGACGGCAGCCACGAGATCGGTTACGCGTTCGCCGAGGTCCTGGACTTCGCGACGATCGACAATGATGTGATTCACGCCGAACGGCCGGGCGAGGTCAGCGGCGTTTCGCTGATCAACGGTCAGCCGGCCGAGATCGTCGATGCGCACTGGCTGTTCGCCAATCATTCCGGCGCTGCTTCCAAGCCCGCGCAAACGCTCGTCTGCCGGCTGCCCAGCGACGATCCATGGATGCAGAACATGCTCCGGCCGATCGTGGAAGCCGCCGGCTATCGCGTGGTCGGGGAGGGCGACGAGCCTGCCGACCTGGTCATTGCCGCGCAAGGGAGCGATGTCGCCACCGACGGTTCAGGCCAGACCATCTGGCTGCGCAGCGACGCCGAGGCCTCGGGCAAGAAGGACGACAGCATCTATCGTTACGACCGCGCGGGCCTGCTCCTGGCCTTGAAGTCGGCCGGCGCGGGGAGGGGCAAGTGAACGAGCTTCTGCTGGTCGTGACCATTGCCGGAGAGCGCGTCGCGCTGCCCTCGGCGGCGGTCGAATCCGTGGTCGAGCTCGACGCGCTCATTCCGGTGCCGCGCGCCGCGCCGCACGTCGCCGGCCTGTCGGCGCTTCGGAGCCGTGTCCTGACCGTCATCGACTGCATGCGCGCGCTAGAGCTCGGCGCCACCGATTGCTCCGACGGGATTCGCGAGGCGGTCGTGGTCGAGCTCGACGGGCATCATTACGCGCTGATGGTCGATACCGTCGAAGACGTCGTCGAGGCCCTGTCCGAGCCATCGCCGGTACGCGCCGCCATGGGTTCCGGCTGGGAGCGCATCGCCCAGGGCATGGTCGAGACCGAGAACGGTCCCCTCCTGGTCGTCGAGGTCGCCGCGCTGATTGGCGGGATCGAGGCCAAGGCAGCTTAATTTCTTCGTTACCCTTAGCGTTTAGAGACTGCGTCAGTCCAAGCGGGAAGCCCAGGCATGAAGAGCTGTTTGATCGTTGATGACTCGAAGGTGATCCGCAAGGTCGCGAGGCACATCCTCGAAACCCTTGAGTTCGACGTCGAGGAGGCCGGCGACGGCCAGGAAGCGCTGTCGCGCTGCGAGGCGAAAATGCCCGATGTCGTCCTGCTGGACTGGAACATGCCGGTGATGAGCGGAATGGAGTTCCTGAAGCTGCTTCGCCAGCGCGGGCACAGCGACCAGCCGAAGGTCGTCTTCTGCACCACCGAGAATGACATGGCGCATATCCGCGCGGCGCTCGAGGCGGGCGCCGACGAATATGTGATGAAGCCCTTCGACCGAGAGACGCTTCACATCAAGCTGCAGCTCGTCGGCGTCGCCTGAGTCACGCGACGTGGAGCGGGCGCTCGCCAGATCGCGGGACCGCCTTCCGGATCCCCGTCCTGCACGCCGCCGCATCCGGCTGATGATCGTCGACGATTCGACGGTCGCCCGGGCGGTGCTGTCGCGCATGATCGAAAGCGATCCGGCATTCGAGATTTCCGCCGTCGCCGGCACTGCTGAGGACGCCATCGAGGCGCTCGGCCAGGTCCGCGTGGATATCGTGCTGCTCGATCTCGAAATGCCTGGCGCGGGCGGCCTTGCGGCCATGCCGCGGATCATCGGCGCCGCTGCCGGGGCCAAGGTCATGATCGTGTCCTCGCTCGCCGAGGAAGGGGCGGAGCAAACCGTCGCTGCACTTGCGCTCGGCGCGGCGGATACTTTGCCCAAGCCCGGAACGGGGCGGTTCAACGGCAAATTCTCCGAAGTGCTCCTCGGTAAGCTGAAAGCGCTCGGCTACGCGCAGGCGCCGGCGCTCGCGCCGGTCAATCCCGCGCCGCTCAACCCCGAAGAGCTGCTGAGGCCGATGCCGAGCGATCCGATCGACCTGCTCGCGATCGGCGCCTCGACCGGAGGCATTCATGCGCTGGGCGTCCTTTTCCATGCTCTCCCGCTGAAGATCGGCGTGCCGATCCTCGTCACGCAGCATTTGCCCGCACCTTTCATGCCCGTGTTCGCGCGCCAGCTCAGCATCATTTCCCAGCGCGAGACGCTGGTCGGTGAAGACGGCATGGAGCTGCAGCCCGACCGAATCATCCTCGCGCCCGGCGATGCGCATCTGGCGCTCGAGCCGACGCGTGATGGAGCGGTTGTCCGCCTCGCGCACGGGCCGAGTTCCAGCGGCTGCCTTCCTTCGGTCGACCCCATGCTCGGCTCGGCCGGCGCCGTATTCGGCGAGGGCGCGCTCGGCGTGATCCTGACCGGCATGGGCCGCGATGGCGTCGAGGGGGCATCGCGGCTGATCGCCAGCGGCGGCTCGATCCTCGCGCAGGACCAGGCGAGCTGCGCCGTCTGGGGCATGCCTCGCGCGGTGCTCGAGGCCGGACTCGCCTGCGCCGTCCTCCCGCCGGAGAAGATCGCGCGGCGGATCATGGCCCGCACGGAGGAGCAGTCCTAGTGCAGCTGAGCGACAGCTCCAGTCGAATCCTCGCCGGACTGCTCGAGGCGCGTACCGGCCAGCAGCTCACGATGAGTCGCCGCTGGCGCATCGAGACGGCGCTTTCGGCCCTGTTGCGCGAGCGCGGCATCGCGACTCTCGATGAACTCATCACGATCCTCGTCATGGGCAAGGAACCGAGCCTGTCGCAGGAGGTGGTCGAGGCGCTGCTCAACAACGAGACCTATTTCTTCCGCGACCGCGCGCCGTTCGACCTGCTCGCGCGCTATGCGCTGCCCGAGCTGTTGCAGCGGCGCGCCAAGAACCGCCGCGTGCGCATCTGGTCGGCGGGCTGCTCGACCGGCCAGGAAGTTTATTCGCTGGCGATGCTCTTCGCTGAAGACGCCGAGAAATGGCGCGGCTGGACGATCGACATCCTCGGTAGCGACGTTTCGACCCACTGCATCGAACGGGCTCGCGTTGGCACCTACACCCAGTTCGAAGTCCAGCGCGGCCTCGGCATCAACCAGATGATCAAATGGTTCGAAGAAACCGATGACGGCTGGCGCGCCGCGGAGGCGCTGCGGCGCCCGTTGCGCTTCCAGGTTCACAATATCCTCGAGCCGCCGCCACACCCGGGTGATTTCGACATCGTCCTGTGCCGCAACGTCCTGCTCTATCTCAGCCCGGAGAAGAAGGCGCTCGCCTTCGAACGGCTCGCCAGTTCGATGGCGGAGGACGGCTGGCTCATGCTCGGTGCCGGCGAGACGGTGATCGGCCAGACCAACAAGCTCGGAGCGGACATCAAGGCGCGCGGCCTCTATCGCCTGGTGGGAGATGGGACGCGCATCGAGAAGCGGTCGACCGACCGCCGCGCGGCCTCGGGGGCTTGACCGCAACAGCCGTCTCATGCGCCTAATCGCGCATGGATTTCGACTTCATCGAGCGGCCGTCACCGAACTTCGACGAACGCCAGCTGCCGGTCTCGATGATCGTGCTCCACTACACCGGCATGCCGAGCGCCGAGGGCGCGCTCGACCGGCTGACGTCGCCGGAGGCGGCCGTTTCCTGCCACTATCTCGTCGACGAGGACGGCTCGATCTATCGCCTGGTCGATGAGGGCAAGCGCGCCTGGCACGCGGGCAAGTCGCGCTGGCGCGGCATCACCGACGTCAATTCCGCGAGCGTAGGCATCGAGATCGTCAATCCCGGCCACGAGTTCGGGTATCGCGAGTTCCCGGACGAGCAGATGGCGTCGGTCATTCCGCTCGTGGGCGACATCAAGGAGCGGCATGGCATCGGCCGCGGCAACGTCGTTGGCCATTCGGACGTCGCGCCAGCGCGCAAGGAGGATCCGGGCGAGCTATTTCCCTGGTGGGAGCTGGCCAGGCGCCGCCTTGCGCTCCCGAGTCCATCGCGCGACCTGATCGACCCTTACTGGACCGATGCCGGCTTCCTCCTCGCGCTCGAGCGCTTCGGTTACGACGTGACCGACGAGCAGAAGGCCGTAATCGCCTTCCAGCGGCGCTTCCGGCCCGACCTCATCGACGGGATCATCGACGGCGAGTGCCGCGCCAAGCTGCTGGCGCTGTTGCTGCCGCGACCCCAGTGATCGTCATTCCCGCGAAAGCGGGAATCCCGCTGTTCTTCAAGGAACCGGGACCCCCGCTTCCGCGGGGGTGACGAAGTCACTATATGAATGATTGCCAGAGGGCCGGGCGGCCGCGTGCTTCGGCACGAGGAAAGTCCGGGCTCCATGGAACAACGGTGCCGGGTAACGCCCGGCGGTCCTCTGTAGCCTTGGCGAAAGAGGATCAGGGAAAGTGCCACAGAAAGGACACCGCCTCGTCTTCGGGCGGGCAAGGTCGAAAGGGTGCGGCAAGAGCGCACCGCGGTCCTGGCGACAGGGCCGGCACGGTAAACCCCACCGGGTGCAAGACCGAATAGGGGCGCCACATGGGCTTGTTCCGGCTCGGCGCCCGGGTTGGTTGCTGGAGGGGCGGGGCAACCCGTCCCCTAGAGGAATGGCCGCACAGTCTCGCTCGCAAGAGCGCGATGGACAGAACCCGGCTTACAGGCCCTCTGGTATCGATGTCGCACAAAGCCACAAAGGCACGAAGGCGCAGGCAAGCGCATCAGCTTTGTGACTTGGTGGCTTTGTGCGAACCGTATCTTTCCTTTGCCAGCTTGCGCTGGCTAGTGGGGCTTAATGGCCAAGCAGAAGAGATCGGACGACTGGGGCTTTCCCCGCTGGCGCTCGTACGGCGACAAGAGCCGATCGGCGGCCAAGGTGCGCCTGTGCGACCGCGAAGGGTGCAACGAGATCGGCGACCGCCCCGCGCCCAAGGCGCCCCACAGCCGCGAGCGCTGGTATTTCTGCGAGGCCCATGCCGCCGAGTACAACAAGAACTGGAATTATTTCGCCGGCCTCAGCCCTGAGGAGGCCGCGCGCCGTGCTGCCGAGGAGGAGCAGGGCAATTCCGGCTTCCGCCAATCGGCGCAGTGGAAATGGGCCGGCCCAGGCGACGGTACGCGCAGCCGCGACGAGATGCGCGCGCTTTCGGTGCTCGGGTTGGAGAGCGACGTCGAGTATAAGGACATCCGCACCGCCTATCGCCGGCTCGCGAAGGAGCATCATCCGGACCTGAAGCAGGGCGACAAGGAGGCCGAAAAGCGCTTCCGCGAAATCCAGGCGGCCTACGACGTCCTGAAGAGCGCCGAAGAGCGGAAAACCGGAACAGCCGCATAGTCCCACTGCCGTTGCGCACCATCCACCCTCGTGAGATGGTGCGGGTGGGGGATTTGCATGGCTCTGTTGCGGAAGCTGACGAGCGAGCATCGACGCACGATCGGTCATTGGGCGATGGAGCTGGTCGTAGTCGTCGCTGGCGTCCTGATTGCGCTCTGGCTGCAGCAGTGGGCCGAGCATCGCCGCGCGGCTCAGGACATGAAGGCGGCCGAAAACGCGATCCACGATGAGGTGCGCGCTGCGCTGACGACACTCATCTGGCGCGAAGCCATTAGCCAATGTCACGCAGAGCGGGCGCAGTTGTTGAAATCGATGCTGCTGAAAGGCAGCAGTCGTTGGCCCGGGATCACCGAGAACGCTTTGATCCTCAACCTCAGCGAAGCAACCGGCGTCCAGTCTGTTGTACCCGGCGTCTACCAACGGCCATTTGATGTCCTGTCGAGCGCGGCATGGAACTCCGCGCTGACAACCGGAGCTCTGGCTCCAATGGATCGAAGGCGATTCGACAAGCTTGTCACGCTGTACAGCCAGATCGCCTATCTGAACGCGAACAGGGAGCGGGAGGACCGCGCCGCGGCCACTTTGTCAGCCTTGTCCCTTCCGCAAGAGCTGACGCCCGATACTCGGACGCGAATGCTTCAGGCGCTTTACGAGGTCGACGCCAGCCGGTTCATGTTCCTTTTTCCGGGCGCGAAGCCGTTTGCCGACGCGATGAAGAACCTGGGCTGGAACGACAAAGGTGAAATCGATCGTTGGATCGCCGAGGACCGGGCGGCGAATGCGAAGGCGCAATGGCGGCCCTGTATCCATGACTACAAAAATCCCTTCGCGACCTAGGCCGCGGCTGCGTAGCGCTCGGCCGTCTGCTTGATGAGGGCGATCATGTTGGGCACGCCCTGCGTGCGGTTGGCGCTGAGGTGTTTCCTCAATTCGAAGGGCGCGAGCACCTCGTCGATGTCCATGTCGGCAATCTCGGCCGCGGCGCGATCCTGCACCGCCGACAGGATCAGCGCGACGATGCCTTTGGTGATTGCCGCGTTGCTGTCGGCGAGGAAATGCAGCCGCCCGTCATTCGCGGTCGGATAGACCCACACCGAGGCCGAGCAGCCGCGGACCTTGGTCGCGTCGGTCTTCAGCGCCTCGGGCATCGGCTCGAGCTGGCGCCCGAGGTCGATCAGCAGCCGGTACCGGTCCTCGACGTCGACCAGCTGATATTCCTCGAGGACGTCCTTGATTGGCGGCAGCCCGGTCATCGCGTCGCCCTAGCACTGCTAGCGGTCGCGGAGCGATTCGATTTCCCTCGAGAGACTGTTTTCCTTCTCGACGGTGATCCGCTCGAGGACCTTGATCCGCTCTTTCAGCTCCGTGACCTCGTCGCGCAGACGCAAATTTTCGGCATGCTCCTGCGGATCTAGGGCGCCCTGGCGTTGGCGGCGCCCGGAGCGGCCATAACCGTATCTCGCCCTCACGATCGACGCGACCATGACGATCGCCACGATGAGGACCGCAGTGATCTGCCCGCTGTCCATTATGTTCTATCCTCTTCGCCTATTCTGTCCTTCTCGCGGAGCGCTTCGATCTGCTCCGCCGTCTCCGCGCCGCGGTCCGTGACGATCCGCTCGAGGACTCGAATGCGGTCCTGCATCTGTTTCACCTGCTCGCGGAGGCGCTCATTTTCCTGGTCGTATGGCGGATCGCCACGCATTTCGCGCATCGAGCGCGCCGGAATACCCATTTTGTGCCGGATGATGCCGAGCACGAACAGGAGGAGGACGAGGGCAAGGACGAATTCAAACGGATTCATCTCGTCTCTTTCTCCGCCGCGAGACGCGGCGGCTGTTTCCGCAGCGCTTCGATCTGCGACGCCGTTTCGGCGCCCCGGTCGGTGACGATCTGCTCGAGCACGCGCACGCGTTGTTCGAGCTCCATCGACCGGGATGCATATTGTGCGGCTTTTTCGGCTGCCAACCCCGCTTCGACCTCGAGCCGCCTTTCGCGGTATTTGAAGAACCGGTTGGCGATGATCATCAGCAACACGACCGGAAGGCCGATGACGATCGCCGCGATGAGGACTGCGGTGGGGCCTTCCATCGGTACACCTCCTCAGTTTGATCGAAGCTGGTCGATTTCGCGGGACAGCTTGGACGGCTCGTCGGTGACGATTCGCTCCATTGTCTCCAGGCGGTCCTTGATCGAGCCGATCTCCGCGCGAAGCTGCGCATTCTCGCTCGTCAGCAGCTTGATCCGCTCGGCCGCCTCGCGATCGGTGGCGGGATGCAACGCCTGGCCCCACGCTCCGTCAAGTGGATAGCCGTGCTTGATCCGCAGCCAATTATTCAGCACCCAGCCGCCGACAGCGACGACTGTGATCACGGCGATGGCGGGGAAGATACCGCCGATCGCTCTCAGCGCTTCCAGTGCGTTGGGGTCCATTTCTATCGTTTCCCTTTCTCGAACTAACGCAGATCTTCGATCTCGCGCGCCACGCGCTCGGCGGGGTCGGTCGCGATCCGTTCGAGCACGGCGAGGCGCGCGGTGACTTCCGAGAGCCGCGTCTTCAGCTCCTGGTTCTCGGCGTAGATCGCATCCATCTGGCGCTTCTTGGCCGGTGAATGATGGCAATTCTCCTCGATCGGATAGCCGTGGCGGGCCTTGATCCACGTGTTGATCAGGCCGGCGACGATCGACACCACCGAAATCGCGAAAACGAACGTCCAAAATCCCACTTTTCGCCCCCTTTGACTGGCCTAACGCAGTTGCTCGATCTCGCGCGACAGCGTGCGGTTCTCGCTGGTCACGTAGCTTTCGATGTCGGCGAGCCGCCGGTCGAGATCGCGAAAACGCGAGCGAATATCGCGTGCGGTGCGGGCAGGGGACGCGCGCACGCCCTGCCAGAATTGCCGCTCCTCGCGGTCGGCGAAGTCGAGCTCGCGCGGCTTGGTCGGCGCGACCCAGCCGGCGATGAAATAGACCGGGATGATCGATCCGCTGCTGAGGAACAGCGCGGCGATCATGCAAATCCGGACCAGGCTGACGTCGAAGCCCGTATAATCGGCGATGCCCGCGCAAATCCCCATGACCTTGCCGTTGCGCTTGTCGCGGTAGAAGCGCGTGCGGCTCGCGGGCTGCGCGGTGAGGTACGGGCGTTCGGAGCGCTCCATGGGCGCCTGATAGTGGTCGTCGGCCATGTTATTTCCCGTCGGCCAGCAGGCGCTGGTGCTCGCGGCCCGGCAGGCACTGCTGGCGCCAGTCCGGATTCTCCGCCGTCATGATCCGCTCGATCGTGCAGAGACGATCATCGAGGCGCCGCGCAGCGTCGTGCAACTCGTCGAGCAGCTTCTCGTCGCCACTCGTGAGCGTTGCCGCGGTTTTCCACTTGGTCATGTAGTGAAACACGAGCCACGGCAGGCCGATAAACAGCATCCCGACGATCAGGACGGGAATCAGCACTTCGTCCATTCTTCTACTTCCCCTTCGCTTTGAGCGCGGCCTTCATGGCTTCCAGCTCGGCGTCGACCGATTCCGCGGCCCTCAGTTCGGCGATCTCTTCCTCGAGGCTCTTCGGCCCCGTCATCCCAAGAGCCTCGGCGCGGCCCTCGGCGAAGTCGGCACGGCGCTCGAGCACCTCGAAGCGTGAAAAGGCATCTTCCGTCCGATTGCCGTTCATCAGCTCGCGCGCCTTGGCCCGCGTGACCGCGCTTTCGAAGCGCGTCGCGATCGCATTCTGGCGCGCGCGCGCTTCGCGCAACTTGCCCTGGAGCTTGGAGATATCGCCTTCGTAGCTCTTCAGCGTGTCGTCGATGACCGCGATCTCCTCGCGCAGCCCGTCGGCCATGTCGGTGGCTTTCTGCCGCTCGATCAGCGCCGCCTTGGCCAGGTCTTCGCGGTCCTTGCTTAGCGCCAGCTCCGCCTTCTCGGTCCAGCTCGCCTGCATCTCGTCGAGCCGGCCGAGCGCGCGGCGCATCTCCTTGCCGTCGGCGATGCAGCGCGCCGCCGACGCGCGCACCTCGACCAGCGTCTCCTCCATCTCGAGGATGACCATCCGGATCATCTTGGCCGGATCTTCGGAGCGGTCGAGCAGCTCCGTGATGTTGGCCGCGAAAATGTCGCGCGACCGGGAAAAAATACCCATTCCAGCACTCCGCATTCAAACTCAGGGCCCTGTACCTGCCCTTTACCATACAAGAGCCGTGCCAGATCGCCAGAAACCGCTGGCTATCGGAAATCCGCGCATTTTCCCTGCGAAATCAGCATGAAAATCCTTGCCAAATCATGGGATTTGTCACCAACAGTCGGCATATGGAGCGGGCCGAACAATTCATTGGGCAGAGCCTTGCGTTCCTCGACGCGGTCGAGCGCGCGAGCCGCGCCGCGCCGCTCAACCGCCCGGTCCTGGTGATCGGCGAGCGCGGCACCGGGAAAGAGCTCATTGCCGAGCGCCTCCATCACCTGTCGCAACGCTGGGCCGGACCGCTGATCGTGATGAACTGCGCCGCCCTTCCGGAAAGCCTGATCGAGGCGGAATTGTTCGGCCATGAGGCGGGAAGCTTCACCGGCGCCGCCAAGACGCGCCACGGACGCTTCGAGGAAGCCGACGGAGGGACCTTGTTCCTCGACGAACTCGGCACGCTTTCGATGCCCGCGCAGGACCGCCTGCTGCGTGCCGTCGAATATGGCGAGATCACGCGGATCGGCGCGTCCAGGCCGATCGCAGTGGACGTGCGCATCGTTGCCGCGACCAACGAGAGCCTGCCGTCGCAGGTCGACAAGGGGAAGTTTCGCGCCGACTTGCTCGACCGCCTGTCGTTCGAGGTGATCACCCTGCCGCCGCTCCGCGCTCGCGAAGGCGACGTGCCGCTGCTGGCCGAGCATTTCGGCCGGCGCATGGCTGTCGAGCTCGACTGGCCCAACTGGCCCGGGTTCAGCCCGCGCGCCATGGCCGAGCTCGAGGTGCATGGCTGGCCCGGCAACGTGCGCGAGCTGAGGAACGTCGTCGAGAGGGCCGTTTACCGCCACGAGGATCCGGAGCGGGCCGTCGACGAGATCGTGTTCGATCCGTTCCATTCGCCGTGGGCGCCGCGATCGCTTCGTCCGGTCGAATCCCACGGCGCGCAGCCGGAGGAAGACGCGCCAGCGGACGCCGCGCTCGTCGCAGCGCCGCCATCCGCAACCACCAGCGACTTTCGCTCGGCGGTCGCCGAATACGAGCGACTGCTCCTCGAGGATGGATTGAAGCGCAATCGCTTCAACCAGCGGGCGACGGCATCGGCCCTCGGGCTCAGTTACGATCAGCTTCGCCACGCCTTAAAGCGCCATAAGCTTCACGATTCGGCCACTTAAAGCCCATCCATTTGTAAAAAGGCCAAAGAAAGCTGCCCGGCATCGGCGTATAAGCGACTCGTCCACCACAACGTGGAGGGTCCGATGAGAGCGCTCATGCTTTCGACCGCCGCGGCCGCCCTGCTTGCGGCAGCGCCCGCTTCCGCGACCGACATCACGATCGGCACCAGCCTCGCTCACGCTTGTTACCTATCGTCATTCGATTCCAGTCCCGGCCCGTTCGCCATGCGCGAGTGCGACCGGGCGCTTGAGGATGAGCTGCTCACCGACGACGACCGTGTCGCCACCATCGTCAACCGCGGCATCGTCAAAATGAGCGTCGGCGATTTCCGCGGCGCCGATTACGATTTCGATACGGCCATTCGAATGAAACCCGATGAGCCCGAAGCCCTGCTCAACAAGGGGCTATTGCGGCTTCGCCAGAATCGGCTCGAGGAAGCGATCGGCTATTTCGACCGCTCGATCGACGCGAAAACGCTCCGGCCCGCGCTGGCCCATTATGTGCGGGCCATCAGCCAGGAGCAGCTCGGCAATGTCCGCGGCGCTTACGCCGACCTCATACGCGCCCGCCACCTCGACCCGAAATGGTCCCTGCCGGCGGAGGAACTGACCCGCTACCACGTTCGCTGAGGGCCTTGGCGACGCCACTTAGTGGGCGTTGGTCATCGCCAGCAACATCGGGATCGACAGCAAGACGTTGAGCCGCGAGGCGATGCCCGCGCTCGCGGCGGCCTTGGCCTTCGCCGCGTCGTCGGCGGCGACGAAGCCGAGCACCTTCTTCTGGTTCGGCCAGATGATCACCCAGACGTTGAACGCCATAATTAGCGCCAGCCACATGCCGATGCCGATTAGCCGCGCCGAAGGCTGCAGCGTCAGCGCATCGACCAGCTCGCCGTAGGACCAGGCCAGCAGCAGCCCGGTGAGGACGGTGAAGGCCGCGCCCCAGCGGAAATAGAACAGCGCTTTGGGGGCGATGTATTTGGATACGCCCGGCTTCAGTTCCGCCGGTACCGTCGGCATGACCGGCGTCTGCACGAAGTTGAAATAATAGAGCAGGCCGATCCAGGTGATGCCGAAGAAGACGTGCAGCCACTGCAGCACGCCGTTCAGCAGGTCGCCCGTCGGTGGGCGATAGCCCGAGTCCGGAAGCAGCGCGATCAGCACCGCGAGGATCAGGCCGACAGCCAGGACCAAGTTCAGGTTCGCGAAGAATTTCGCCATTTGCTTTCCCCCTTCGTCGCAAACGATCGTTTCGTGGTCGTTTCTTGGGTTGAAATTCTCAGGCGCGCAAGCATCTGAAGGAAGGGCGGGCGGGGACTAGAGTTCAAGGAGTGTTCTCTGATGCCGTTCCAGCTGCCCGAACTGCCCTTCGCCAAGGACGCGCTTGCGCCGCACATGTCCGCCGAGACTCTGGAGTTTCACCACGGCAAGCATCACAAGGCGTACGTCACCAAGACCAACGAGCTGATCGAAAGCGATCAGAACCTGAGCGGGGCCTCCCTGCTCCAGGTCGTCCGCCGCGCAAAGGAGTCGGGCAACAACAAGTTGTTCAACAACAGCGCGCAGCTGTGGAACCACAGCTTCTTCTGGCAGTGCCTGGCGCCGGCACAGGGGCAGCAGCCGTCAGGCAAGCTCGCGACCCTCATCGACGACGCCTTCGGCAATACCGAGAACCTGCTGCAGAAGCTCCACGAAGAAGCAGTGAACCACTTCGCCAGCGGCTGGGCGTGGCTGGTGCTCGACCGCGGGAACCTGCGCGTGACCTCGCTTCACGACGCCGACACGCCGATCGTGCACGAAGGCATGGTGCCGCTGTTCACGCTCGATGTGTGGGAACATGCTTATTACATCGACTACCGCAATGAGCGTCCGCGCTTTGCCTCGAGCGTCCTCGCGAACATCGTGAATTGGGATTTCGTCGCCGAGAACCTCGACGGCCGCGGGTTCGATCGTGCCAACCAGGAAGGTGCGCGGACGGCCGAGTTTACTGCTTGAGCCGGTAGCCGGTCCTGAACATCCAGGCGATGACCGCCATGCAGATGGCGATCATCGCCAGCGTTACCGCAACGCTTGCCCAGACGGGGACGTCGGAGGTCGAATAGAAACTCCAGCGGAAGCCGCTGATCAGGTGTACGATCGGGTTGAAGGCGGCGACCGTGCGCCACGGCTCGGCCAGCGCCTTGATTGAATAGAAGGCGCCGCCGAGGAAGGTCAGCGGCGTGATCACCAGCATCGGGAAGATCTGGAGCTGCTCGAAATTCTTCGCCCAGACGCCGATCGCGAAGCCGAACAGGCAGAAACCGGTGGTGATGCCGAGCAGGAACAGCAGCATGGCGGCCGGATGGTCGACGCGCACGGGCACGAACAGCAGCGCAGTCACCAGGGTCACCAGCGCCAGGATCACCGACTTGGTCACGGCCGCACCGACATAGGCCAGCACCGCCTCGAAGCTCGAGATCGGCGCTGAGAGAAGCTCGTAGATCGTTCCCGTAAACTTCGGAAAATAAATGCCGAAGCTGGCGTTGAAGATCGATTGCATGAACACGGAGAGAAGCGTCAGGCCGGGCACGATGAAGCTGCCGTAGCTGACGCCGTCCATCGCGCTCATGCGACTGCCGAGCGCCGATCCGAAAACCACGAAATAGAGCGCGGTGGTGATCACCGGGGTGATCAGGCTCTGCCACAGGGTGCGTCCCCAGCGCGCCATCTCGAACTTGTAGATCGCGCCGATGCCGTGCCAGTTCATGCCGGAGTCCTGCCGCCGTGCACCAGCTCGACGAAAATATCCTCGAGGCTGGATTGGTGCGTCGACAAATCCTTGTAGGCGATGCCGAGGTCGGACAGGCGCCGCATCAGCGACGCGATCCCGGTGCGCTCGGCGTGGCTGTCGAACTGATAGCAGAGCTGGTGGCCGTCGTCCTCGAGCGCGAGGTTCCACTCGGCGAGTTCGGCGGGAACCGCGTCGAGCGGGTCGATCAGCATGATTTTCAGCGTCTTCTTGCCGAGCCGGGCCATCAGTGCCTGTTTTTCGTCGACCGCGATCAGTTCGCCCTTGCTGATCACGCCGACGCGATCGGCCATCTCCTCGGCCTCCTCGATATAATGGGTGGTGAGGATGATCGTCGTTCCATCGGAGCGCAGCTGGCGCACCAGGTCCCACATGTCGCGGCGCAGCTCGACATCGACGCCCGCGGTCGGCTCGTCGAGGAACAGGATCGACGGTTCGTGACTTAGCGCCTTCGCGATCATCACGCGGCGCTTCATGCCGCCCGACAGGTGCATCATGATCGTCTTGCGCTTGTCCCATAGGGACAGGCGCTTCAACAACTCCTCGATCTTCGCGTCATTGTGGGGCTTGCCGAAGAGTCCGCGCGAGAAGGTGACGGTGCGCGAGACCGGTTCGAACGCCTCGGTGGTCAGCTCCTGAGGGACGAGCCCGATCTGCGAGCGGGCGTGGCGGTAGTCGGTTTGCCAGTTCCTGCCTTCGACCAGCACTTCGCCGCCGGTCGGGGTGACGATCCCGCAGATGATGTTGATGAGCGTCGTCTTGCCCGCGCCGTTTGGCCCGAGCAGCGCGAAAATCTCGCCCTTGCGGATGTCCAGGTCGACGGACTTCAACGCCTTGACGCCGGTGCCATACTCCTTGTGCAGGCCGCGGATGGACAGAATTGGCTCGCTCATTCGATCGGCCCCGGTTCGGCCGGCACTGCGTCCTCCTTCATCAGGCCATGCTTCAGCAGCATTGGAATATTGGCAAGCGCGAACAGGAAGGTGAGGGGAAGCGCCCCCCAGATCTTGAAGCCGAGCCAGAAGTCCGTGCTGCTGTTCCGCCACACCACCTCATTGAGCGCTGCCATGAGGGCGAAGAATAGCGCCCAGTTGCGCGTAAGCTTGCGCCATCCGTCCGCGTCCAGGCCGGGATAGGTGCCGCCGAGCACGCGTTGCAGGAGCGGCCGGTCGGTCCACAGGCCGAACCCGAGCAAGCCCGCGACGACGCTGTAGTAGAGCGTCGGCTTCATCTTGATGATCCATTCCTTGTGGAGCCAGATCGTCAGGCCGCCGAGAATGACCACGGCAATCCCGCTGAACCACAGCAGCGGCGAGATTCGGCGATATTTGAGCGCGGAAAAGATCATCGCCGCGACCATCGCGACCATGAACGCCCCGGTCGCGACGAAGATCTTGAGCGCTGGCGGCACCGGCGCGAGGAAATTGACCAGGAAGAAGACCAGCAGCGGCCCGAGGTCGATCAGCAGCTTGCCGGCCCCTTGCGGCTCTGTTTTTTCGCTCATTCCGGCGGCAGTCCGGCAATGGCGCGAGCGACGGCGCGCGCATCGAAGGGGCGAAGATCGTCCGCCTTTTCGCCGACGCCGATGGCGTGGATCGGAAGCCCGAATTTCTCGGCTGCGGCGACGAGGATTCCGCCGCGCGCAGTCCCGTCGAGCTTGGTCATGATGAGGCCGGTCACGCCGGCGCTCTCGCGAAACACCTCGACCTGGGCAAGGGCGTTCTGGCCGGTGGTCGCATCGAGCACGAGCAGGACATCGTGCGGTGCTTCGGGGTTGAGGCGGCCGAGGACGCGGCGGATCTTGGACAGCTCCTCCATCAGGTGGGTCTTGTTCTGCAGCCGGCCGGCGGTGTCGACGATCAGCACATCCTCGCCGTGCGCCGTCGCCTGTTTCACGCCGTCGAACACGATTCCCGCAGCGTCTCCGCCTTCCTTGCCTGCAATCACGGGGGCGCCGATGCGATCGCCCCAGATCTGCAATTGCTCGATGGCGGCCGCGCGGAAGGTGTCGCCCGCCGCGAGCAGCACGCCGTAATCGTGCTCCTTCAGCCAGTGGCCGAGCTTGCCGATGGTGGTCGTCTTGCCCGAGCCGTTGACGCCGATCACGAGGATTACGTGCGGGCGAGGAAAACCCCAGACTTCCAGCGGCTTGGCGACCGGAGCGAGGATCTTTTCGATCTCGTCGGCGAGGATGGAGCGCAGGCCGCGTTCG
>DATEIK010000203.1:0-2310 GCA_035279065.1 Sphingomicrobium sp.
GTTCGTCCAGCAGGGACGGGGTCCGGCGCGGCAGCTGACCCATGCCGGCGCAGCGATCCTCGCCGACACGCCGCTCAGTTCGGCCGAGCAGTTCAGCTTCGCCGGCTGGAACGGCGAGACGGTCTACGGCTACGTCGTCAAGCCCTATGGCTTTGTCGAGGGTCGGAAATATCCCGTCGCGTTCCTGATCCACGGCGGTCCCCAGGGCAGCTTCGGCAATGCCTGGAGCTATCGCTGGAACCCGCAGGTGTGGGCGGGGATGGGCTATGCGGCGGTCATGGTCGATTTCCACGGATCGACGGGATACGGGACGCCCTTCGCCCAGGCGATCACGGCCCACTGGGGCGATCGGCCGCTCGAGGATTTGCAAAAGGGCTGGGCCGCCGCGCTGGCCCGCTACCCGTATCTGGACGGGAATCGCGCGTGCGCGCTTGGGGGCTCCTATGGCGGCTATATGGTCGACTGGATCGCGAGCCAGTGGAACGACCCGTGGAAATGCCTGGTTAGTCACGCTGGGGTGTTCGACGTCCGCTCGCAGGCCTGGGTGATGGACGTGGGCTCGTTCGTCGATGTTCAGTTCGGGTCCGTTCCCGACATCAAGGACTGGGAACGGTTCAATCCGTCAGCCTACGCCCGGCAGTGGAAGAAGCCGATGCTGGTGATCCACGGCGGCAAGGACTTCCGCGTCCCCACCGAGCAGGGGATCGGCGCCTACAATGCCGCGCGGCGCGCCGGCGTGCCGACCGCGCTGGTCATCTTTCCCGACGAGAACCACTGGGTGCTGAAGCCGCAGAATTCGGTGCAGTGGTACAAGGTCGTCCAGGCCTGGCTCGACCGCTGGACCGGCGGCGCGGGTGCCGCCGCTTCGGCCAAATAAGCGAGGCGTCAGGCGGCCATTAGCGCTCCCCGCAGGACGCGGTCCTCGAGCGTCTGCCCGGCGCCGAGGGCGACACAACTCATTGCATTGTCGGCGACGCGTACCGGCAGCCCGGTTGAATCCTGCAGCACCGTCGTGAACTCGCGCAGCAGCGACCCGCCGCCGGTCATGGTGATGCCCTGGTCGATGACGTCCGCGGCGATCTCCGGCTGGGTGTGCTCGAGCGCAGTGCGCACGACCTCGATGATCTGGCCGACGGGCTCGCTCAGCGCGTCCGCGACCTGTGCCTGGCTGAGCTGGATTTCGGCCGGGACGCCGCGCCCAACATCGCGCCCGCGCACGGTGGTCGAAAGGCCGACGCCGTCGCCAGGGCGGACGGCCGAGCCGATTTCCATCTTCACCCGCTCGGCGGTGCCCTCGCCGATCAGCAGGTTGAAGTTGCGCCGGACGTAGGCGGTGATGGCTTCGTCCATGCGGTCGCCGCCGACGCGCGCCGAGCGGCTGAATGCCAGGCCCTGGAGCGAGATCACGCCGACTTCGGTCGTCCCGCCGCCGATGTCGACCACCATCGATCCGATCGGGTCGGCGACCGGAAGACCCGCGCCGATTGCTGCCGCCATCGGCTCCTCGATCAGGGAGACGCGGTCGGCGCCGGCATTGCTGACGGCATCGCGGATCGCGCGCCGCTCGACCGACGTCGCGCAGGACGGCACGCAGATGACGACCTCGGGCCCGCGCGAGAAGCGGCTCGGTCCGCCGTGCGCCTTGCGGATGAAATGCTTGATCATCTCCTCGGCGACTTCGAGGTCGGCGATCACGCCGTTGCGCAACGGCCGGATAGTGCGGAGGTTGTCGGGCGTCTTGCCCATCATCAGCTTGGCGTCGTCGCCGACTGCGCGGACGCGGCGCTGGCCGTTGGTCCATTCCAGCGCGACGACGGACGGCTCGCTGGTGACGATGCCCTCGCCGCGCACGTAAACGACCGTGTTGGCGGTGCCGAGATCGATCGCGATGTCTCGCGACGAGAAGCTGAACGGTGATCGCATGATTGGTTCCCCACCCCGATTTTGGGAAAACGAATCCCGATTCAAAGGCTTACGCGCGTGGGCTGGCGCGGCCAGTAGCGTTAAGAGCCGTTAAACGCAGAGCGTTCGCGCCATGCGTTGAATCGAAAGTTACTTGAGCGCAACGAGTACTGCGGCGACCAGGTAATTGAGCCGCACGTCGTCGCTCAGGTGAAGGCCCCGCGTCGGCGACCACGCAATCCCCTCGACGTCGAGGCATTGCAATCCTGCGTCGGCCAGGAGGACCTTCATCCGGTCGGGCGAGATGAACTTGGCGAAGTCGTGCGTTCCCTTGGGAATTCGGCCGAGGCCTTCGCCTAAGCTGATCATCATCAGGTTCGACCAGCCCGTCGCATTCGGCGTCGAGAG
>DATEIK010000204.1:0-11187 GCA_035279065.1 Sphingomicrobium sp.
CGCAACTATGTGCTCAAGGGCGTCGCCGGCCGCACCTGCACCGTGCCCCGCTATAAACTTGGCAATTTCACCTTCCGCCGTCTCGGCGCCGACGCCGGCATGCTGGTCTACAAGGCCGAGCAGGAGTTCGCCTGCGGCGACAAGCGCATCCCGAACGTCGGCTGGGTGACCTCAGTTTACGCCCGGCGCGACGGCCGGTGGGAAAACGTCCTGTTCGAACATTACGCGGTGCCGCCGCCGAAGCCGGCCGCGGCAAAGCCCTAGGCGAGTTCGATCCAGGTCGGCGCGTGGTCCGAGGCCTTGTCCTCGCCCCGCGCCCATCGGTCGACGCCAGCGCCCTGCAGCCGGTCGGCGGCTTCGGGCGAGCACAGCAAATGATCGAGCCGGAAACCGAGGTCGCGCTGCCAGCACCCGGCCGTGTAATCCCAGAAGGTGTAAAGCTTGGGCTCGCCCGGGTGGAATGCCCGGAGCGCGTCGGTCCACCCTTGGTGGACGATCCGCCGCCAGGTTTCGCGCGCCTCGGGCTGCATCACCGCGTCATGCTGGGTCGCGCGGACCGAAAAGACGTCGCGGTCCTCGGGAACCACGTTCCAGTCGCCGCACAGCACGACCGGCCGCTCGTTCTTGAGCAGCTCGGCCGCATGCGCCCCCAGGCGCTCCATCCAGCGGATCTTGTAGTCGAACTTCTCGGTCCCGACCGGATTGCCGTTGGGCAGATAGAGCGATCCGACGATGACGCCCTGGGCCTCGGCCTCGATGTAGCGGCTGTGGCTGTCGTCGGGATCGCCGGGCAGGCCCATGCGCCGGAGCTGCGGCGCGTCGCCGCGGGACAGAATTGCGACGCCGTTGAAGCCTTTCTGCCCGTGCCAGACGGCGCCATAGCCGGCGGCCTCGATATCGGCGATCGGTAGGGCCTCGTCGGCGCATTTCAATTCCTGCAGCGCGACGACGTCCGGCTTCTCGCGCTCGAGCCACTCGATGAGCCGCGGCAGGCGCGCGCGGATGCCGTTGAGGTTGTAGGTCGCAAGCTTCATCGCGCTCGCGCTTAGCGGTGTGCGGCTAGATCGGGAAGCGCGCGTAGCCGCGCTGGGTGATCCGGTCGACGCACTCGCGATATTCGGCGTAGCATTGGTCGCCGTCGCGAATGACGCCGACCGCTGCCTCGTCGCGGCCGCTCAGCGGCAGGAACGCCAAAGGCACTGCCGCCGGCGTCAGTTGAGCGCCCTCCCCGGCGGCGAGCGTCAGCAGGATGCCGCTCATGGCCGAGCGTCCGACCGGCCGGTTGAGGATCGCGACGCGATACTGACCCTCGAAGATGGTCACCAGGTAGATCGTGCCGGAAAGATTGGGGAAGGACACGAAGCCCTTCTGCTCATATTCGCTGTCCGTCCGCGACGCTTCGCTGAAGACCAGATGACCCTTGGCCTCGTCCCACGCGATCGACGTCAGATAGGCGAAGATCGCGCCGGGCTCGCTGAAGGACGGGCGGAGCGTGACATAGGTCCCCTCGAGCCATTGGACGGCCGGGCGGACATACGCCCCCATCGTCTCCGGAGCCACGGCCGGCGCGCTCGGTTCAGCCGCCGCGCGCGGACCCCTGAGGCTGGTCCCGAGCGCATCCTCGAGCCGCACTACCGTCGCCAGGGTGAACGGGCGGCTTCCGGCCAGTGCCTTCTCCAGGGTCGACAGGCTGACCTTGGCCTCGTCGGCGAGCCATTGGCGCGACAGGCGCCGCCGCGCGAGCTCCTCGCGCACCATCAGCGCGACGGATTCGCTGCGTTCGACGCTCAGTTCGCTCTGCATGGACTCGGCCCCCTGGTCCGCACATCTCCGCACAACTCGGCACAATTCGTCAACGCCCTGCGCGCGAATGGCCCCCGACGTGCGGACATTTGACGGACATTCCCGTGGCGGCGGACCGGCCATTGGAGGCAAAGGGCGCGCCATCGGTTCACGTGACAGACGTGACTCACAGGGGGACGGCAAGGTGCTTAGCGACAGGGCCACAACGGGCTTCGGCGGGTTGATCGTCGTCACGGCGATCCTGCTCGCAGTGCAGGCCGTGACCGGTGCAGCGGCATTTCCGCTATGAGTCCGCTGTGGTCCGACCTCGCGCTCGCCCGCGCGGCCCTGGCCGACGCGGTGGAGCGCGGCCTCGTCGACAAAAAGCGCGAAGAGCCGAAGGATTCGCCATCGAAGCCGCTCCTGAAGCGCGTGCGCCGCATTCCGCGCCGGCGCCAGCCGAGCTTCGCGCTCTAACCCAAGAGGAAATCATGAGCCCTAGAATTGTCGCTGCGGCGCTTGCGCTCGCGCTCGCCCCGGCCAATGCCGGAGCGCTGCACTCAGATACCGACCTCGCACCGGTCCGCGCGGCTTCCGAACGCTTCCGCGACGTCAGAGTCGCCTTGGCCGAGGGCTACGTCCCCGCGCCGGGCAGCATGTGCGAAACATCGACCATGATGGGCCGCGCCGGCCCCGACGTCGCCATGGGCGTCCATTATTTCCGGCCCGACTTGCTCGGGATCACCGCCCCGCCCAACCCGCGCGTCGACGGAAACGGCATGCATACCGACTTCCTGACGCCCGCGGTGCTGATCTACGAGCCGCAGGCGGATGGATCGCTGCAACTCGTCGCGGTCGAGAATCTCGTGTTCAAGAAGGCATGGGAGACCGCAGGCCATACGGCTCCGCCGAGCTTCATGGGCGTGCCTTATGACTTGATGGCCGACGATCCGGCGACCGCCGCCGACGAATCGCATGGATTCGAGCCGCATTACGACCGGCACGTCTGGGTCTATCGGGAAAATCCGTTCGGCGTCTTCGCGCAGTTCAACCCGAACGTCAGCTGCGACAAGGCCAGGCCGACCGCGGCGATGGCGCACGCCGCCTAGACGCTGAAGCTCGACCCGCAGCCGCAGCCCGATTGGGCGTTGGGGTTGGTGACGCGGAACGCGGCGCCGCCCAGATCCTCGACGAAATCTACCGCCGAACCGCGGACGAGATCGAGGCTGATCGGGTCGACCACCAGCTTGACGCCATTGGTCTCGGCGATCGTGTCGTCAGCTTCCGGCGTGCCGAGCTCGAACTTGTAGGTGAAGCCGGCGCAGCCGCCGCCGTCGACCGCCAATCGCAGGATCGCCGGCCTGGACTGCCGGTCGGCAATCCACGCGACGCGCTTGGCCGCGCTCGGCGTCAGGCTGATCTGGGGCTCGCTCACGCGAGGAAGATAAGGACGCGCGCGAGCGCGAACAATATCAGCGCTTGCCGCTGGTCGGTCCGCCGATCGCGACCTGGTCCATCGACGCCGAGTTGGCGCGGCGCTGCATCGCCAGCACGTAGTCGGTCGACTTCATGAACGGGATCGGGTTCACGGCGCGGCCGTCGATGCGCACTTCATAATGCAGGTGGTTGCCGGTCGAACGCCCGGTCGAGCCCATGCGTCCGACCTGCTGGCCGCGCGTCACATGGTCGCCCGGGTGAACCAGGATCGCCGACATGTGGCCGTAGCGGGTGGTGATGCCGCGGCCGTGGTCGATCTCGACCAAATTGCCGTAGCCGCCGCTGTTCCAGCCCGCGCGAAGCACGGTGCCGTCGGCGGTGGCGAAAATCGGGGTGCCGTAGGAACCTGCAAGGTCGATTCCCGGGTGCATCGCGGCACCGGCGTGGAACGGATCGGAGCGGACGCCGAAGCCGCTGGTGAACTCGACGTTCATCTTGACCGGCTTATCCGACGGGACCGCGATCACGCCGTCCTGCAACTGGTCGAGCTTCTTCCAGCTGTTGAACAGCGCCTTGAAGGTCGCGTTGCCGGCGCTCTCGAACGGGCCGCCAACGCCGTCGTTGCTGCCGACACGCGCCGGGCTGATGCCCAACCGCTTGAGCTCGGCGGCGGTAACTTTGTAGCGGACATCGAGCGCCGCGGCGACGAGCGCCGCCTGTTGAAGCTGCGCTTGCTCGACGCGAGCGAGCGGGCCGTCGGCGGCGATGCGCCCCCCGGCGGCAGCGGCAATCGCCTCGGGATCGATCTTCTGTCCGGCAAGCGCGGCCTCGATCAGCGCCTGGCGCTGTTCGATCTGGCGCGCGCGCGCTTCGGTGGCCGCGGACACGCCCGTCGCGCCCGTGTGAGGACGCGTAATCAGCCGAGCGGTCGCAAAGCTCGCCCAGCCGACGAGCAGCATCAGGACGACGAAAAAGACAGCCTGGACTGGAGCCGAGACCCGGAAGCGGCGCAGGTGGGAACCGTCGTGGATAAAGAAATCGCGGTCCCGGAACAGTGTGTTCGCCGCAGCCAGAACTTGCGCCATGAACCCCTCGCTCCAAACAACAAGACGGACGCGCCGAAGCGCGGCCATGAAAGCCATCGATCAAGGAGCTCCCCAGCCCCCACTGCCGGTAACGCGGATGCCCGCCGCGAACTGGCGTGAACAGGACTGTCCGGGATTGGTTAATGATTTCAACCTTGGTTGTCCCGTCGCGGGATGAAGCGCGGGGTAACTGCGGCGAGTCGTTCGAAACGGTCGTTTCGCGGGCGTACCCCCGATCAGAATCGCGCTCCGTGGCGCGCGCCGCGAATCTTTCGCGGCCGCCTTGCCGCCGCCACAATCGCCCTTAAAAGCGGCGGCGGGCCACGCCGTCCCAACGCGGCGCGTGCTCTCTGCAAGGAGAGTGAGATTGGTTGACCGTCCTGCCGCGCCGCCGGCGCGCCCCTTCTTTTCTTCCGGACCCTGCGCCAAGCCTCCCGGCTGGACCGCAGCCGCTTTCAACACCGACACGCTCGGCCGTTCCCATCGCGGAGCGGTCGGCAAGGCGCGGCTCGAGGAAGCGATCGAGCGAACACACAAGCTGCTCCGGCTTCCCGCCGACTATCGCCTGGGCATAGTGCCCGCCTCGGACACCGGCGCGATGGAAATGGCGCTCTGGTCGCTACTCGGCCCGCGGCCTGTCACCATGCTCGCCTGGGAAAGCTTCGGCGCCGGATGGGTCACCGACGTCGCCAGGCAGCTGAAGCTCGATGCCGACATCCGAACGGCCGATTACGGTCAAATCGCCGAGCTGGGCGGTATCGATCCCGCGTCGGACATCGTGTTCACCTGGAACGGCACCACCAGCGGCGTGCGCGTCCCCAACGCCGACTGGATCGCCGCCGACCGTCCCGGCCTCTCGATCTGCGACGCGACGTCCGCCGCCTTCGCCCAAGACATCGACTGGGCGAAGGTCGATGTCGGCACCTTCAGCTGGCAGAAGGCGCTTGGCGGCGAGGCCGCGCACGGCATGCTAGTGCTCAGCCCCCGCGCGGTCGAGCGGCTCGAGAGCGAGCCCGCCCCGCGCCCCCTGCCGAAGATTTTCCGCCTGACCAAGAGCGGCAAGCTGATCGACGGCATCTTCAAGGGCGAGACGATCAACACGCCCTCGATGCTGTGCGTCGAGGACTGGCTGTTCGCGCTCCGCTGGGCCGAGGACATCGGCGGCCTTCAGGGGCTCATCGCCCGCGCCGACGCCAACGCCGCCGCGCTCGACCGCTGGGTCCATTCGGCGGACTGGATCGAGCATCTCGCGGCCGATCCGGCGATCCGCTCCAACACCTCGGTCTGCCTCCAGTTCTCCGACCGCAACGACCCTGACGCCAACAAGGCGCGGCAGAAGGCAATCGGTAAGCTGCTCGACGATGAGGACGCCGCTTATGACATCGGCGCCTATCGCGACGCTCCGCCGGGCCTGCGCATCTGGTGCGGCGCGACGGTCGAGACCGCGGACGTCGAGGCGCTCGGGCCGTGGCTCGACTGGGCGTGGGAGCAGACGGCATGAGCGAGGTCAAAGTCCTCATTGCGGACAAGATGGATTCGCGCGCCGCGGCGATCTTCCTCGAGCGCGGCATCGCGGTTGATGAGAAGCCCGGCCTCTCGCCGGACGAATTGGCCGAGATCATCGGCGGCTATGACGGCCTTGCCGTGCGCAGCTCGACCAGGGTCACCGAGGCAGTCATGGACGCGGGCCTGCCACGCCTGAAGGTCATTGGGCGCGCGGGGATCGGCGTCGACACCATCGACGTCCCCGCCGCCTCCGAGCGCGGCATCGTGGTCATGAACACCCCGTTCGGCAATTCGATCACCACCGCCGAGCACGCGATCGCGATGATGTTCGCGCTCGCTCGCGAAATCCCTCAGGCCGACCAGTCGACCCAGGCCGGCAAGTGGGAGAAAAACCGGTTCATGGGCGTCGAGCTCGCCGGCAAGACGCTCGGGCTCATCGGTTGCGGCAATATCGGTTCGATCGTCGCCGACCGCGCCCTCGGCCTCAAGATGAAGGTCGCGGCCTACGACCCGTTCCTCTCGCCCGAGCGCGCGCTCGAGCTTGGCGTCGACAAGGTCGAGCTCGACGAGTTGCTCCAGCGCGCGGATTTCATCACCCTGCACACGCCGCTGACGGACCAGACGCGCGGCATCCTCAGCCGCGAAGCGCTGGCCAGGACCAAGCCGGGGGTGCGCATCGTCAATTGCGCGCGGGGCGGCCTCATCGACGAGGCGGCGCTGAAGGACGCGCTCGACAGCGGCCACGTCGCCGGTGCCGCGCTCGACGTGTTCGTCGAAGAGCCTGCGAAGGCGAACCCGCTGTTCGGCACCCGCGGCCTCATTTGTACGCCGCACCTCGGCGCCTCGACCAACGAAGCGCAGGTCAACGTCGCGATCCAGGTCGCCGAGCATATGAGCGACTATTTGCTGCTCGGCGGGATCACCAACGCGGTGAACGTCCTGTCGCTGTCGGCCGAGGAAGCGCCGCGGCTCAAGCCCTACATGGCGCTCGGCGAGCAGCTTGGCCGCCTGCTCGGGCAGATCGGCGGGCACGAAATCCGCTCGATCGACGTCGAGGTCGAGGGCCACGCCGCCGAGCTGAACGCGAAGCCGATCACCAGCGCCGTGCTGGCCGGGCTGATGGGCACCTGGTCGGCGACCGTGAATATGGTCAACGCGCCTTATCTCGCCAAGGCGCGAGGGCTCGACGTCCGCCAAATCCGCAGCAGTCAGGAGGGGGATTATCACACGCTCGTCGCGGTGACGGTCGCGACCGACCATGGGCCGATGCGCGTCGAGGGCACGCTGTTTGGGAACCGCGCGCCGCGCCTGGTCAGGATCGTCGGAATCCCGGTCGAGGCCGAGCTTGCCGGCCAGATGATCTACATCGTCAATACGGACGCACCCGGCTTCATCGGCGCGCTCGGCACGAAGCTCGGCGAAAACGGCATCAACATCGCCACCTTCAACCTCGGCCGCCGCGATGCCGGCGGGGAAGCCGTCGCGCTGGTCGCGGTCGACGATCCCATCACGCCGGACGTCGCGAAGCAGCTGCAGGCGCTGCCGGGGGTGCTCGAGGTGGTGCCCTTGAGCTTCTAGACAGCCTCGCGGTTACGGCAGCAGGCGAAAGTCGCGCCGGTCAATCGTTGTTCCGGGCGCGATCGGGAATGGGCATTCCGCGGGTTTGCAGAGCGTTGCGCTGCTGTTGCCGAGCACGGAAAATCCGTGCTGCGTGCGGACGCGAAGGCGGTTGGCGGCCTTCGGAAGGACAACCGGCTCCGGCTCCCTGCGACCGGCGATGCTTGCCAGCCACGCGGCCATTCGGCCCAGAACGCCCGATTTCGGCTCTTCCGCCGAGTAGGATCGGGACCCGTGGTAATCGATTTCGCGGCGCCATTTCATGTTTCGATCTCCTTCAGCCGCGAAGCTTTTCCGGATCTCGATAGGCTCCGCGAGCAAGACCGATATCGGAGCTTGCCGTGCATGAAGCAAACGAATAGAATTTCGGTTTAACCTCTAAAAAGCTGCACTGAAATGGACATCGTCGTCGCCCGGACCTTCCTCGAGATCGTGAAGACCGGCAGCTTCGTGCGCGCGGCGGCCAACCTCAACATCACCCAAACGGCCGTAAGCGCGCGCGTTCGCGTCCTCGAGCAGCAGCTCGACCGGCAATTGTTCGTCCGCAACAAGGCAGGCGCGAAGCTGACCCCGGCCGGCGACCAGTTCCTCCGCTATGCAACGACCCTCGTCCAATTGTGGGAGCGCGCGCGTCACGACGTGGCGATGCCGGTCGGGCGCGAAAACGTGGTGACGGTCGGCGGGGAGCACAGCGTCTGGAACCCGCTGCTGCTCAACTGGCTCGTTTGGATGAAGGAGGAGTGCGCCGACGTCGCGATTCGCACGCAGATCGACGCGCCCGATCAACTCATCGATCACGTCCAGGAAGGCCTCGTCGACCTGGCCGTCGTTTACGCCCCGCCCGCGCGCACCGGGCTGGTCGCGGAACTGCTGCTCGAGGAAACGCTCGTGGCGGTGAGCACCCACGCCAACCCCGACTCACACTCCTGGGACGATTATGTCTTCGTCGACTGGGGTAGCGAGTTTCGCGCCAACCATCATACCGCTTTTCCGGACGCTCCGGCGCCGGCGCTGTCGATCAATCACGGCCCGCTCGCGCTGGACTATATCCTGGCGGTCGGAGGAAGCGGCTATTTCCGGATGGACGCCGCCCGTCCCCATCTCAAGGCCGGCCGCCTGCATCTCGTCCCGGAGAAGCCGCGATTTTCCTATTCGATCTACGCGCTCTATTCGGCGAAGACCGATGAGCGGCTGATGGAGCGCGTCCGCAATGGCCTGAGAACAGTCGCCGGAACGCGCCGCGATTAGTTCGCGAGCCATACCAGCGCTGCAATAATATTGTTATTAAACAGCAATATCATTCGTTTGCTTCACTGACCTTTGAGTCCCACATCCGTTGCGGGGGCAGCATGTGGAGACTGTCATGCGTCTTGACCCCGCCGTGCTTGCCGATGCCGACCTGGCAGCCGTACCGGCCACGCACGAACCGAGCGTGTTCGGAGACATCCCGCGCTTCGTCTGGATTGCCTATCTGTCGGCCTGGGCATTCTTGTTCGGACTGTTTGTGCTGTTCTTCGCAGCCGACGGCCCGGCGGCCCTTGCCGTTCTCACCTCGTGCTTCTTTGCCTTCATGCTGCTGGGATTGCCCGCGGCGCTCGGCACACAGGCCGAGCGAGCGCCGCGCCCCTCAGCGGGAGCCATCGTCACCGGCAGCGGCACTCTGCCCGTCTCGTCGGCGGCGATCCAGATTCTCTCGGTCCCGGTCGGCGCCTGCATCGGCCTTGCGGCACTGATTCTGTTCGCGCTGTAAGCAAACGAAAAGGGCGCCCCCGCGAAGGGGCGCCCTTGCGCCGGTCCGCCTGCGTGCGGGCGGACCGGTGGTCGCCTCGGTTACTGGGCGTTGTTGGTGCCGGCGTCGCGAACCGCGTCGGCCTGGTTGTCGCCGGCTTCGCGCACCGCATCGGCGGCATTCTCGGTGTTCGCCGTCATTGCGTCGGCCGCGTTGTCGACGTTCGCTTCCATCATGTCGGCGGTGTTGTCGGCATTGGCCTCGATATTATCCGCCGCCTGCTCGTTCGCACTCTTGTTGCACGCGGTGAGCGCACCGAGAGCAAGAGCGATGGCGATCGTGCTGGTCAGTTTCATCATTGTATCCCCTGCTGTTGACGGACAGTCCGTGCGGGCCGCCCGGGACTTTCCAGAACCGCAATACGCGCAACCGCCGTTTTCTGTTCCGGCTCGCCAACAAACATCGCGCCAGAATCAGCGCCGGGAACCGGCCACCGGCCTGATGAAAATGCGGAACAACTGAGGGAAACGGGCGCGGATCGCGTCCTCGATCCGGTGGATCAGCTGCTCAACCTCGGGCACGCGAAGATCCTCGTCGATCTCGACCGCGATCGTCGCGATCACCTGGTCTGGGCCCATCTGCGACGTGGTGATGTCAATCACCTGGTGCACGCACGGGTCCTCGGACGCGGTCTGGCGGACGGCGGCGCTCAGCTCCGGCGAGGCGCGCTCGCCGATCAGCAGCTCCTTGCTCTCGCGCGCGAGCAGAACCGCGACGATGGCGAGCACGGCGCCGATCAGGATCGACCCCGCGCCGTCAATCCACGGCAGCTTCAGGCTCCACGAAAAGTATGTTGCGATGGCCGCGATGACGATGCCGACGAGCGCTGCCGAATCCTCGAACAGCACCATGAACGTCGTCGGATCCTTGCTCGCGACGAACGCATCCCAGATCGGCCGCGAGCGCCGCACCCGCGAAAAGGCCTTCCAGCCGAACCACCACGACACGCCCTCGAATATCGCCGCAAGGCCCAACACGACGAAGTTGATCCAGACGTCCGTGATCGGTTCGGGGTGCCGGATGTGGACCACGCCCTCATAAGCGGAAACGCCGGCGCCGACCGCAAAGATCAGTAGCGCGACGACGAAGCTCCAGAAATAGAGCTCGCGGCCATAACCGTAGGGGTGGACCTTGTCGGGCGGCTTGGCCGCGCGCTTGAGCCCATAGAGCAGCAGCACCTCGTTGCCCGTGTCGACCAGCGAGTGAACCGCTTCGCTCAGCATCGCCGAGCTTCCCGACAGGCCCGCCGCGATGCCCTTGGTTATCGAGATCAGCAGGTTCCCGATAAGCGCCGCGACGATCGCGGTTTTTGACGTGTGCTCGGCCACCGCCACGCACAACCGCGCTTGGCGCGCATCGTTGCAATGGCGCGTGCTGGACGGACCCGCGCTTCGCCCGTAGGAGCCTGAGGACCGCCTCAAAGAGCAAGGACTGAACGTGGGGAACGTGACCGTCATCGGCGCCCAGTGGGGCGACGAAGGCAAGGGCAAGATCGTCGATTGGCTGGCGAGCCGCGCCGACATGGTGGTGCGGTTCCAGGGCGGCCACAATGCGGGCCACACGTTGGTCGTCCGCGAGCAGACGTACAAGCTCTCGCTCCTCCCCTCGGGCATCGTCCGCGGCACGCCGTCGGTCATCGGCAACGGCGTCGTGCTCGACCCCTGGGCGCTCAAGGCCGAGGTCGAGAAGATCGCCGGGCAGGGCGTGGCGGTCACGCCCGAGGTGCTGCGCATCGCCGACACCTGCCCGCTCATCCTCCCAATCCATCGCGACCTCGACGCGCTGCGCGAGGACGCCTCGGGCGCGGGCAAGATCGGCACCACGCGCCGCGGCATTGGCCCGGCCTACGAGGACAAGGTCGGCCGCCGCGCCATCCGGGTCGGCGATCTCGGCGAGCCGGACATGCTGCCGGCAAAGGTCGCGACCCTGCTCGCGCACCACAATCCGCTCCGCGTCGGTCTGGGCAAGCCG
>DATEIK010000205.1:0-3784 GCA_035279065.1 Sphingomicrobium sp.
GAGAAGCCGTCGTTCGACATCGCCAAGGTCGTCGCGCGCAGCCGCGCGGTGGCGAAGCAATTGAACCAGGGCGTCGCGCACCTGATGAAGAAGAACAAGATCGCGGTCGTGATGGGCGAGGGCAAGCTCACCGGCAAAGGCGAGCTCAGCGTCGCCGGCGCGGATGGCAAGGCGACCGAACTGCAAGCGAAGCACATCATCGTCGCGACTGGCGCGCGGGCGCGCGATCTGCCCTTCGCCAAGGCCGACGGCAAGCGCATCTGGACCTATCGCCACGCGATGACCCCGCCCGAAATGCCGAGCGAGCTGCTGGTCATCGGTTCGGGCGCGATCGGGATCGAGTTCGCGAGCTTCTACGCCGACCTCGGGGCGAAGGTGACGGTGGTCGAGATGCTCGACCGTGTCGTGCCGGTCGAGGACGCGGACGTCAGCGCGCAGCTCGCCAAGAGCCTACAGAAGCAGGGCCTGACGATCCTCACCAGCGCGGGCGTCGAGAGCCTCAAGGCCGACGCGAAAGGCGTGACCGCGAAAATCAAGACCAGCGACGGCAAATCGGTCGAGCACAAGTTCAGCCATTGCATCGTCGCCGTCGGGATCGTGCCGAACACGGAGAACATCGGGCTCGAAGCGCTCGGAGTGAAGACGACCAAGGGCCACATCGACACCGACCTGATGTGCCGCACGAATGTGCCCGGCATCTGGGCGATCGGCGACGTCACCGCTCCGCCGTGGCTCGCACACAAGGCGAGCCATGAGGGCGTCACCGCGGCCGAAGCCATCGCCAAGGAGCTCGGCAACAAGGACGTGCACCCCCATGCGACCGATCCGAAGAACATCCCCGGCTGCACTTACTGCCGGCCGCAGGTCGCGAGCGTGGGGCTGACCGAGGCCGCGGCCAAGGAGAAGGGCTTTGAGGTCAAGGTCGGCAAGTTCCCGGCGATCGGCAACGGCAAGGCGATCGCGCTCGGCGAGGTCGACGGGTTCGTGAAGACGGTGTTCGATGCGAAGACCGGCGAGTTGCTCGGCGCGCACATGATCGGCGCCGAGGTCACCGAGCTGATCCAGGGTTACACCATCGGCAAGACCGCGGAGCTGGTGGAGACGGATTTCATCCAGACCGTCTTCCCGCACCCGACCTTGTCAGAAATGATGCACGAAAGCGTGCTCGCCGCGTTCGGGCGAGTGATTCATATTTGATAAGCCCGCTCGTCACCCTGAACTTGTTTCAGGGTCCATTCTGGTCAAGGGCAGCATCTGTCTCAAAAATGGATGCTGAAACGAGTTCAGCATGACGGGGAGGAATTGATGAGGGGCTTGTTCCTAGCCGGCGCAGCGCTGGTTCTTATTGCTATGCCGGCATCGGCAGCGACCGTCGTCACCGCCGACCGGATGCTCGACGTCCGGACCGGCCAATATGTTGCCAATCCCGCCATCGTCATCGGCGACGATGGTCATATCCAGCAGATCGGCAATCTCGCCGCGATGCAGCTGCCGGCCGGCACCAAGCACATCGACCTGCCCGGCGAGACGCTGCTCCCGGGCCTGATCGACATGCACGTCCACCTGACCAGCCTTGCCGAGATCGGCGGTTACCAGGGCCTCAAATATACCGACAATTTCTGGACCGCGGTCGGCGTCGCCAATGCGAAGACGACGCTCGACGCGGGCTTCACCACCGTGCGCAATGTCGGATCGCCCGACTTCGCCGACGTCGCGCTGATGCAGGCCATCGACGGCGGCTGGATCCAGGGCCCGCGCATCGTCCCGGCGACCTATGCGATCGGCGCGACCGGCGGGCATTGCGACGACACCGGCCTGCCGCCTTATTACGACAAGAAGGCGGATTCGGTGATCAGCGGGCCGGGCGACGCGCGCGAGAAGGTGCGCTGGCTGCACAAATATGGCGCCGAAGTGATCAAGATCTGCGCGACCGGCGGCGTCTTCTCGCTCGGCGATAGCGTTGGCGCGCAGCAACTGAGCCTCGAGGAGATGAAGGCGATCGCCGACGAAGCGCACATGCTGGGCCTGCGCGTCGCGGCGCACGCCCACGGCGACGAGGGCATCCACGACGCGATCCTCGCCGGCATCGACACGATCGAGCATGCGAGCCTCGCCAGCGACGCCACCATCCAGCTCGCCAAGCAGCACGGCACCTGGTTCGACATGGATATCTACAACGACGACTATATCCTCGCGACCGGCACCGCGAACGGCACCGAGCAGGAGAGCCTCGACAAGGAGAAGATGATCGGCCTCAAGCAGCGCCAGACCTTCCAGCGGGCGGTGCGCGCGGGCGTGAAGATGCTGTTCGGGACCGACGCCGGAGTCTATCCGCACGGCCAGAACGGCCGCCAGTTCGCCAAGATGGTGCAGTGGGGAATGACCCCGATCCAGGCGATCCGCGCCGCCACCACCAGCGCCTCCGAGGCCCTCGGACGCAGCGACGTCGGCGCGATCGAGCCGGGCCGCTACGGCGATTTCATCGCAGTGCGCGGCGATCCGCTCGCCAACGTCGCGGTGCTCGAGCATGTGGACGCGGTGATCAAGGGCGGACAACTGGTGAAAGGCCCGGGCCAGGCGCAGTGAGCTCACCGACCGCAAGCAATCGCACCCTCGTCATCGCGCTGCTCGCGAACCTTGGCATCGCCGCGTCCAAGTTCGTCGCTGCGTTCATCACCGGGTCCTCGGCAATGCTCACCGAGGGCGTGCACAGCGTCGTCGATTCGACCAACCAGCTGCTGCTCATGTGGGGGCGGCGGCAGGCCAGGAAGCCGCCGGACAAGCACCATCCCTTCGGCTACGGCCGCGAGCTCTACTTCTGGAGCTTCGTCGTCGCCGTCCTCGTGTTCTCGCTCGGCGCGGGCGTGTCGATCTACGAGGGCATCATCCATATCGCCGAGCCCGAGCATGCGGTCTCGCCCTACATCGCGTACGGGGTCTTGCTGGTCGCCTTCCTGCTCGAGGGCTGGTCGACGCTCGAGGCGTTTCGCGAATTTCGCGATTCCAAGGGCAAGCTGGGCTGGTTCGAGGCGATCCGCCGCTCGAAGGACCCGCCGGCGTTCATCGTCCTGCTCGAAAATGGCGCCGCGATGGCGGGCATCGTCGCGGCGGCGGCCGGCGTGTTCCTCGCGCAAATCACGGGCAACCCATTCTACGACGGCGCCGCGTCGATCGTGATCGGCCTGATCCTCGGTATCACGGCGTTCGTGCTGGCCTATGAATCCAAGGGCCTGCTCATCGGCGAAGCTGCCGATCCGGACCTCGTCCGCGCCATTCGCGAGCTGGCCTGCAGCAAGGCCGGCATTATCGGCGTCGGCCACGTCCTCACAGTGCATTCGTCGCCGGACCAGATTACCGCGATGCTCAACGTCGACTTCAACGACAAGATCTCCGCGGGGGAAGTCGAGCGCATCGTTTGCGAGGTGGAGCTCGAAGCGCGCGAGCGCTGGCCCGAGGTTCGCCGCCTGTTCATCCGGCCGATGCAGGGCGCGGCGAAAGAGCGCGAGGGCGCGAGTTAACGTTTTTCTAGAGGCGCCGCGGTAGCTTCCCCGGACCAGGGGGAGCGGGTTTGAATGCACAGCTTCTATTACAAGAAGGGCGCGAACGCGCTTGGCGCCGCGACCATGGCCGCGTTCGGGATTGGCGTAGGCAAGCTGTGGTTCGACAAGGGCGGCGTTATCCTTCTCGCGTTTGCGCTGCTGATGGCGATCGGCACGGTGAAGGCCGCGCTCGACGCGATGAGCAGCGAGCCGGCGCTGCGCTTCGACCGCCATTCGCTGTGGGT
>DATEIK010000206.1:0-5738 GCA_035279065.1 Sphingomicrobium sp.
ATGAGCGCCTATCTGCTGATGTCGCTGGGACTCGTGTCGAGAAAGCTGGCTGAGAGGTCGGTCTATCTCGAGCTGATCCTGATCTTCCTGGGCGGTGTGCTCGGGACCGGCCACCACCTCTACTGGGCGGGCGGTCCGGGCATGTGGGTTCCGCTGGGCTCGATGTTCTCGTTCATCGAAGTGCTTCCGCTTGTCCTGCTGATCCTCGAGGCCATCACCCAGCACCGCCTCATCAAGGGCGCCGCAGTGTTCGATTACGGCCTCGCCTATCTCTACATCCTCGGCTCGGCCTTCTGGAACTTCGTCGGTGCAGGCGTCTTCGGCGGCGGCACGCTCAATGCGCCGCTGGTCAATTATTACGAGCACGGCACCTTCCTGACGCTCAATCACGCGCACACGTCGCTGTTCGGGGCGTTCGGGCTGCTGGCGCTTGGGCTAATCTATTTCTGCCTGCGCTATCGCGCCGGACCGAATGCCGAGTTCAACGAACGGCCGGGAAGGATCGCATTCTGGTGCTACAATGCCGGGCTGCTGATGTGGATCTTCCTCCACTTCTTCCCGATCGGCTGGCCGCAGCTCAACGCCGTCTACGAGCATGGATTTGCATGGGCGCGGAGTCAGGCTTTCTACAACCAGTATCTGTTCTGGCAGTGGATGCGCCTGCCGGGCGACGTCGTCTTCTCCATCGGCACGCTGATCATGGGCTGGGACTTTATCGTGAAGCTCATGCGGCCCCGCGGTGAAGTCCCGGAGCCACGCGAACCCGCCGCTGCAATTGCTGCAGAGTAACCCCGGCCTGCTCGAGTTCGCCGGCGGGTCGCTCGCTCGGTCTCGATCGGAGGCGTAGGAGAAAGAGCGGCGACGCGGCGCTCGACCGCGTCGTTGGCCTGGATCGGCTAGGGAGAATCCCTTAGCTGACTGGCACGTCAGATATGCTATTGCGAGGCATTCTCAATTGAGGAGAGTGTCATGCGATCCAGCCGACGAACAAGGAGCAGGATCGACGCGCTCGATCTTGCCGCCATATGGCCTTGCAGTGCGCAGCTCGCGGGTTTCTCGCTGCCGCCGATCGAGCCGACCGCAACTCCCGCTCGCGAGCATCCAGACAAGGCGGATGGTCATGCACAATGGTGAGGCGCTCAATTGCACGGGCGCCGAGAGAGCCCTTGCAATAGCCTGCAGAAAGATTGCCGGCGGAGCCAGGGACCTGAGAAGGGTCGCGGCCGAAGCTGTCGCCGAAGCTTATTGCATCTGCGTTGCCGCCGGCGAGGACACGATCGACGGCACGCTTTCCGCGATCCATGCGAACCTGATCGACAGCTTGAGGGTTTGTCTGTGCACCGCAGCCAGGGAGCAGAACTGAATGGCCCTTCATCATTTATGTCCGGCCGAGAAGATCCGCCTCGCCTCAGTCTCAAGTCCGGCCGCGAGGACGACCGCGCTCGTGAAAGCCGACGGGTTCGAGGCAGTGCAACTCGTGCTTCGAGCCGGAGAAAGCGTCTCGAGCCATTCCGTGCCAGGCCATGCGACGGTCCACTGCCTCGAGGGGCTTGTTCTCCTGAACACCAGCGAACAGGTGCAACTTGCGACCGGAGAGTGGCTCTATTTCGATCGCCACCAGGAGCATTCGGTTTCGGCGATCGAGGACAGTTCGCTGCTGGTGACGATCCTGTTCGACTAGAGGCCGAAGGCCTTACCCGGCTTCGCCGACCGTCAGCTCTTCGGTGTGCCCCAGCCCCTGGCTGTAATCGAGCAGGGAAACATATCTACAGTCTGCGCGCATCGTCGCGACTTCATCCTTCCCTGGCGGCGCCAGGTCGGTGAGGTTCGGATGCCGCTCGGCGAGCAGCTGCCAGGCGCGGCTGCGTTCGGCGAGGTCGGTCACCTCCACGGCATGGCAACCGGCATAGACGGCCTTGATTTCCTTTAGCGCATGCGGCTCGTGGCCCACCGAGATCGAGACCCGGTCGTCGGTGGAGATGTTCTGAAACTTCTGGCTCGTCCGGTAGATGAGGAAATAGAGCCGCCAGCCCTCGTTCGCGTAGCCGACCATCGTCGTCTGCGGCCAACCGTCCGGACGGACGGTTGCTATGGTCATGATCCTGTTCGAATTCAGAATACTGATCGCAGGTTGTTCCATTGGTGCCTCCGGCTGTCCAACTGCACTATCATGGCGAGCGGCGCGGCAACTCGACGCTGACGTAAGCGATGGCCGCCCAGACATCCCTCTTGCCGAGCTTGTCGTTGCATCGTCGCCGGCGCAACGGCTGTCATTAAGTAGGACGCCTTATGGCGCCTGGTGCGCGGAGGGCCGAAAGCTAAGAGGCCAAGGAACTGCCACGAAGTCCCGGCGAGGAGTCACGGATATGACCCAAATGAAAAGCAGCCTGCGCGCAGCACCCGTCGTCCAGATGCTGATGGGATTGAGACAACGGGCCGAGCCGCCGAAGCCGGCACACGGTAATCGCGCAACGGTCGAGGATTTCGAACGCGAGCGGATGGGCGTCGCGGGCAAGGAGTAGCTCCAGTGTTCGTGAACAGCATCGAGATCGGGAGAGCATCCATGCCAATGATCAGGCCAGTGCTGTCGTTGGTTCGAGCGAATGATTCGGACTATTACCGCAGACGGGCGCTGCAAGAGCAGATCGCGGCGCAGAAGGCGACCTGCGAGGCGGCCCGCGAGCGCCACGACCAGCTCGCCGCCATGTATCGCTTTCGCGCGTTGATGGGCGCGAACGAGCCCGCATGCGGTCGTGGGCCGGCCGAGAAGAAGGTTTTCGAGACGGTCTGACCCGCCGAGACGCCTGAGATCAGAGAATGCGAATGAAACAGAAAGCCATCGACATCCTGCAGGACAACCGGCTGATGGCGATCTCGACGCTTCGGCACGACGGATGGCCGCAGGCGACGATGGTCAGTTATGCGAACGAGGACATTCTCCTCTACTTCGTCGTATCGAAGCAGAGCCAGAAGTTCGCCAACATAGGGCGCGATGATCGCGTGTCGCTCGTGATTGGCCATGACTTCCATGACCCATCGACGATCAAGGCGCTGTCGATCGCCGCGCGCGCATCGGAAGTGCGCGATCCGAAACAACGGGAACGCGCGATCAAATTGCTTCTCGAACGTCATCCGGGCTTGCGCAGGCTCGAGCGTCCCGAAGCCGGCCACTCGGCGGTGATGCGCGCCAATCCCGAGATCATCACCATCCTCGATTACTCGAAGGGTTTCGGCCACGCGGACCTGCTGACCGTCGGGCCCGGTGGCCTCACCGACATGACGGCAGCGCGCGACGATGACTGGGGCTTCGGAACGGTCCTGAAGCCGGTAACCTGAAGTCCGAAATCCCGCGCGTGAGCTTCAGAGCTTCGAACGGTCGACAGGCGTCCAATCCTCGGACTCAACCTCTCTGCGCAGCAGGCGAAGCGCGAGGCCGGCACCGGCCCCAACAGCGATCGCGATCGTGAGATTGCTGACGATCGTCAGGATCATGGTCATGAAGAACAAGGCGCGGTCGCCCGGACGCAACTTCATTCGCTCCGACCAGCGCGTCGGTTCGCTCATCAGCCAGGCCGTCAGGATGAGGAGTCCGGCAAGCGCCGGCATCGCGAGATAGCTTGCTAGCGAAGCCGCAACCAGCGTGATGACGAGGATCGTGATCGCATGCACGACCCCCGCGACAGGCGTGCGGCCTCCAGCGCGCACGTTGGTCGCCGTTCGAGCAATCGCGCCGGTCGCGGGAAGTCCGCCGAACAGGGGCGAGACGATGTTCGCGGCGCCCTGCGCGAGAAGCTCGGCGCCCGACCGGTGCCTGCCGCCGATCATCCGATCCGCGACGATCGCTGAAAGCAGGGATTCCACCGCGGCGAGGAACGCGATGACGAACGCGGATGGCAGGAGCTCGCTGATCCTTGCGACGCTGAGGTGCGGGATCGAGGGCTCGGGCAGTCCCGCGGGAAGAACGCCGAACCGCGAGTAGATCGTGTCGACCGGGAGCGGCAGCAGAGCGACGGCCGCGGACGCGGCCGCAATCACCAGCAGCGAACCCGGAAACCACGGAATGAGGTGCCGGAGCAAGGCAATGCCTGCAATTGAAACAACCCCAACCGCAACCGCTGCGAGATTCAGCTGCCCGCGCGCGGCCCACAGGCCCGGCAGACCGTGAATGAGGTCCGCCGGCACATGTGCCGCCGAAAGGCCGAGCAGATCCTTCAGCTGGCTGACTGCGATGATCAGTGCGATGCCGACGGTAAAGCCCTCGATCACCGGTTCGGGCACGAGCGCGATGAACCGTCCGGCCCTGACCAGGCCGCCGGCGACAAGGATCAGGCCCGCAAGCAATGTCGCGACCATCAGTCCGTCGAAGCCATATTGCGTGATGATTCCGGCAACCACGACGATGAATGCGCCCGTCGGGCCGCCGATCTGGACCCGGCTGCCGCCCAGAAGCGAGATCAGGAGGCCCCCGATGATGGCCGTGACGAGGCCCGCCTTGGGTGTGGCGCCGGACGCAATCGCGATGGCGATACTGAGCGGAAGAGCGACCAGCGCAACGGTGACGCCAGCGAGGGTGTCGCCCGCGAACATGCGCCATGAATAGTCTTGCAGCGTCGTCAGGAGCTTGGGCTTCATTGGCTCGCGCTACGGCACCGAAGCCCTCACCCGCAATGGCCGGCGCCGTCGCCAGACCCCTGCCGCCGGGCAGGCTTTGATCTGCATCAAAGTGCGGACCGCAGCTTCGCCTACCCGGTCCACTGGAGGATCACCCATGAAAGCTACCGACCGCGAGCTAAAGGTCTGGGATTGGCAGCTGCGGCTGTTTCACTGGCTTCTCGTCGTTACGATCGCAATTGCCTTTCTCTCGGCGGAAGAGGACAGCCCGCTCAACCAGTGGCACGTCCTTTCCGGCTGGCTGGCCGGCATCCTGATCGTCTTCCGCTTGATCTGGGGATTCGCGGGCGGAGAGCACAGCCGCTTCGCGGATTTCGTGCGGCCATCAAGAATAGGCGATCACGTCTCTGGCCTTCTCCATGGACGATTCGATGCAACACTCGGCCACAATCCGCTTGGCGCTGTGTCCGTGGTTGCGCTCCTCGCGCTCGTGGCCGCCACGGTGTCGACTGGAGCGCTCGGTGTCGGGGAGGATCTCCATGAACTCGTCGGCTGGACCCTTCTGGCTATGGTCGGCCTGCATATCGCCGCCGTGATCGCCATGTCGCTGCTGCAGCGGGAGAATCTCGTGCGCGCCATGGTCACCGGAAATAAGCCTGCGGCTCGTCATCCAGGAGCGGCGAGCGCGAGACCGCCGAGCTTCCTCGGCATATTTGTCGCGGCGCTGGTGTTGGTGGCGACGGTCTATGCCATTCTTCAGTACGACCCGCAGGCTTTCACCCTTCGCAGCGCCGACTCCTTCGAACATCGCGCCGCCGTCGTCAGTGACCATTCGCGAGGTTCGGAAGGCGCCGAGCAGGACGACTAGCCGTCGGAGCGAAAGCGCTCTTCGGTTGCGGGTCGTATCGCCGCGATATCGGACGGTGAACAGGGCTTATACGGAACGTCGTCGCGGACGATGCTGCTCAGGTCCAGGGGAAGCTGCCCCGTCGCCGGCGCAGAATGGCGGATCGCCGCCTGCGGAAACATCCGGTACGTAAATTTCCGGATTTCGAGGCAATTTCCCCCCTCCTAGATGTGCCACGCGAACGGCGAACGGCTGTTTGCCAGTGACAGGAGTCAGTCAG
>DATEIK010000207.1:0-13049 GCA_035279065.1 Sphingomicrobium sp.
GGGGCGCTGAAGGTCAGGCGGGTCTTGCCGCCGCCCGAGGGACGCATGTCGGTCATCTCCGCCTTGCGGAGCGCCATCTTGTCGATGACGGTGCCGGAGAATTCATCGTCGACGTCGACGACGACGGTTTCGTAGGGCTCCTCGCGGCCGTGCGGGCCGTCGCGGAACAGGACGCGCGGGCGGCTGATGCTGAGCTCGAAGCCCTCGCGGCGCAGCGTCTCGATGAGCACGCCGAGCTGGAGCTCGCCGCGGCCCGCGACCTCGAAACTGTCGTTGTCGGCCGCGGTGGTAACGCGGATCGCGACATTGCCCTCGGCCTCGCGCTCAAGGCGCTCGCGGATGACGCGGCTCTGCACCTTGTCGCCGTCGCGCCCGGCATAGGGGCTGTCGTTGACGGCGAAGCTCATGGCGAGCGTCGGCGGGTCGATCTCGCGCGCGTGGAGCGGGGCTGCGACCGACGGGTCGGCGATGGTGTTGGAAACGGTCGCCTTGATCAAACCGGCGATGGCGATGATGTCGCCCGCCTCGGCTCGGTCGACGGGAACGCGCTCGAGGCCGCGGAAGGCGAACAGCTTGGTCGCGCGGCCTTCCTCGACGACATTGCCGGCAACGTCCAGCGCGCGGATCGGGTCGTTGACGTTGATCGCGCCGGTCTCGACGCGGCCGGTGAGGATGCGGCCGAGGAACGGGTCGCGGTCGAGCAGGGTCGCGAGCATGCGGAACGGGCCGGCGTCGACGCGGGGCTTGGGCACGTGGCTGACGATGGTCTCGAACAGCGGGGTCAGGTCGCCGGAGCGGACATCGTCGGTGAGGCCGGCGTAGCCGGCGCGGCCGCTGGCGTAGAGCGTCGGGAAATCGAGCTGCTCGTCATTGGCGTCGAGGTTCAGGAACAGCTCGAACACTTCGTCGAGGACTTCGGCGGGGCGCGCGTCGGGGCGGTCGATCTTGTTGACGACGACGATCGGCCTGAGGCCGAGCGACAGCGCCTTGCCGGTGACGAACTTGGTCTGCGGCATCGGGCCTTCGGCAGCATCGACCAGCAGGATGACGCCGTCGACCATGGAAAGGATGCGCTCGACCTCGGCGCCGAAATCGGCGTGGCCCGGCGTGTCGACGATGTTGATGCGGGTGGTCGGATTGTCCTTGGGCCATTCGACGCTCGTGCACTTGGCGAGGATGGTGATCCCGCGCTCCTTCTCGAGGTCGTTGGAATCCATCGCGCGCTCTTCCACGCGCTGGTTGTCGCGGAAGGTGCCCGACTGGCGGAACAGCTGGTCGACGAGGGTCGTCTTGCCGTGATCGACGTGCGCGATGATCGCGACGTTGCGCAGGTTCATTCGATTTTTCCGAGAAAAAGTGAACCGGCCACATAGTTACAAATGGCCTATGTTGCAATGCAGCATCGCAACGGGCGCAAGCTCAAAACGTTTAGCCTCCAGAAGGAGATGTGACATGCCCCGTGGTGCGTATACCGCCAAGCAGGACCGCAAGGCCAAGCATATCGAGGAAGGTTATGAGAAGCGCGGCGTTTCCAAGAAGGAAGCCGAGAGCCGCGCCTGGGCGACCGTCAACAAGCAGGACCATGGCGGCAAGAATAGCGGCCACGGCCGCTCGTCGAGCCGCAGCGCCGCCGCCAAGAAGGGCTGGGAAACCCGCCGTCGCCACGGCAAGGGCTGAAATCGGCGGCTAGCGCTCGAGGATTTCGATGGCGCGCTCGATCGCGCGAAGCTCGCTGTGGGCGAGGCGTTCGAGCCGCGCGGCGAGCAAAGAGCCGGTCGGCGCCGAGTTCAGGTGATCGCGTCCCGATTCGGTCAGCCGAAGCGCCAGTCGGCGGCGGTTGTCGGGATCCTGCGTGCGTTCGACCAGGCCGGCGCGAACCAGCGAGTCGACCGAGCGACTCACGGCCGGCGCGCCACGCCCCACCGCCGCGGCGATCTGATTGAGAGTCGCCGGCTCGCGCCCCGAAATGGCGCTCAGGAGCTTGCGGCGCGCGCGGTCGGCACGCTCGGCGGGGCCGTCCGCGACCCAGGTGTGCGCGATCGCGTTCAAACGCGCGGCGATTGCCGCCGGTGACGATCCCCCGAACATCGCTTGCAGCCTATCAATCTTTTGCCCGCGTGCAACATTGCCTGGTGCATCCATGCCGGGCGCAGGGAACGTTTGTTTCACGCAAAGGCGCAAAGGCGCGAAGCGGGTTCCGGCATTTGCCTTCGTGCCTTTGCGTGAATCCAAGCTTCTCTTCTGGATTGCTTCGCAGCGTGGCTGCTCGCAATGACGGGAGGTGAGCGACCGCCTGCCCCTGCCCCGTAACGTCTGGGTCCTCGGCTTCGTCAGCCTGCTGATGGACCTGTCGAGCGAGATCTATCACGCGCTGCTGCCGGCGTTCATCACCCTGGTGCTCGGCCTGCCCGCAACCGCGCTCGGGGCGATCGACGGAGTCGCCGAAGCGACCGCGAATTTCGCCAAGCTCGCGTCGGGCCGGCTGTCGGACCGGAGCCTCAGGCGCAAGCCGTGGGTGATGGCAGGCTACGGGCTTGCGGCGCTGTCCAAGCCGCTGTTCCCGCTCGCCGCGAGCGGCGTAGCCGTGATGGCCGCGCGGTTCACCGACCGGATCGGCAAGGGCATCCGCGGCAGCCCCCGCGACGCCATGGTCGCCGACGAGACGCCACCGGAAATCCGCGGCCGCGCATTTGGCCTGCGACAGGCGCTCGACACTGTCGGCGCATTGCTGGCGCCGATCGCGGCGATCGGGCTGATGGCCTGGTTCGCGAGCGACATCCGCGCGGTTTACTGGGTCGCGGTCATCCCGGCGGGAGCCTCGTTCCTGCTTGCCTGGCTCGCGCTCAGGGAGCCGGAGCAGCATCTCGCGCCGTTGAAGCGTTCGCCTCTGTTCGCCGGGTTCAAGCAGCTCAACCGCGAAACCAAGCGCCTGCTCTACGTCGGCTTCCTGTTCGGGCTGGCGCGCTTCTCGGAGGCATTCCTGATCCTGAAGGGGATCGAGATCGGGCTGAGCGAAGCGCTGTCGCCGGTCACGCTGGCGCTGTTCAACCTCGCCTATGTCGTGCTCGCCTACCCAGCGGGCGCGTTGAGCGACCGGATGAGCCCGCGCACCATCCTGCTCGCAGGCATCGCCCTGCTCGTCGCCGGCGACTTGGTGCTGGCGCACGCCGACAATTACGCGTGGCTGTTCGCCGGTGTCGCTCTGTGGGGCGCGCACATGGCGCTGACGCAGGGCATCTTCAGCCGAATGATCGCCGACAGCGCGCCCGAGGAGCTGCGCGCGACGAGCTTCGGCGCCTTCTGGTTCGTCACCGGGATCGCCTCTCTCCTGGCGAGCTTGGGCGCGGGGTGGCTATGGGACCGCGAGGGCAGCGCCGCGACCTTCGCGACCAGCGCCGGCATCGCCGCCATGGCGTTCATGATGCTGAGCCTCCTCGAAGAGGAGCGCGGGTCTAGAGCCTGAGCGCGGCCTCTAGGTCCACAACCAGCGCCCGCGACCATGAAATGTCGTCGGTCTTCTGCCCGCCATGGGTCAGGATGACGATGACCAGCTCGCGGTCGGGATAAATGTAGATCAGGCTGTTCGGCCCGAAATCGTCGTTGCCGCGAGTCCAGATGCGCTTCGTGCCCCGGGGCGTGGTGGTCACGAACCAGCCGAGCGCGGCCTCCCCTTCGCTGATCGGGACGACTGGAGTCCACAGCTGCTTCAGGCTCGCCTTGTCGAGCACCCGCCCCGCACGGAGCGCGCGATACCAGCGGAACAGGTCGGAGGTGGTCGAATAATGGCCTTCGATACCCCAGTTTGGCTTGCGCAGGCGCTCCGGAGTCGCATCGCGGGTCGGCGCGACGCCAGCCGCGCCTTGCGCGATCCCCGTCTCCTTCAGGCCAAGCGGCACGAAGAGGCGCTTACGCTCGAACTGTCGGTAGGTGAGCCCGCTGACGCGTTCGACGATTGCTGCCGCCAGCTGGTAATTCTCGTTCGAATAAAGGAAGCGATGGACGCGCGGCGTTTCGAGCGGGACGGCGAGGATACGCCGCACCGCCTCGGCGTTCGATGCGGAGGCCTCGCCTTCATAGCCCTGGACGATGCCGGACGTGTGCGACAGCAACTGGCGAATGGTGATCGCGCGCTTGTCGGGCGGCGCTTCGGGCAGGAAGCGCGAAATCGGATCGTCGAGGCTGAGCTTGCCTTGCTGCTGGAGCAGCAAGACGGAGGCCGCGACGAATTGCTTGCCGGTCGATGAGATCCAATAGCGCGTGTCGGGTCGCATGCGCACACCGTGGACCGAGCCGTAGCCGCGATCGAGGATCGCGTGGTCGCCCTTCGCGACCAGCACCGTGCCCGAGAAGCCCTGCGCCACGTTCTTGCGGACGACGCGGTCGATCGTCGCGGTCGAAGGCGCCGGAGGCGCGGCGGCGGCGAGTAGGAGTCCCAGGCCGGCCAACAACCCTCGCCACATGCGCGTGCCTCCGCTCAGCTTTGCATCCGTGGCCGCAGGCGGCGCCAGATCGCCCAGCCGCAATATGCCCAGGCCGCCAAGCCTCCGCCGACAATGACAGCGCCGAGTATGTAATCGCTCCACGCCGGCCACGGATCGTCGCCGAACACGTACAGCCAGAGGAAGCCCGCGACCGCTCCGCCGACGGCTATCAGCACGGCGTACCCCGCAATGGCTCCGCCGATGACCGCGATCGCCAGGGCCAGCCAGCGCCTCACCGCGTGAAGCTCTCGCCTTTCGCCGCCTTGTCGAGCAGCAGCTGCGAGAAGCTGAAGTCCGGCTTCATCCGCTCTTCCTGTCGCTTCAAGCCATCGACGATGTTTTGAAGGCCGACGCTGTCGGCCCAGTACATCGGGCCGCCGCGGTAGACCGGCCAGCCGTAGCCGTAGACCCAGACGACATCGATGTCCGAGGCGCGCTGGGCGATGCCTTCCTCGAGGATCTTCGCGCCCTCGTTGACCATGGTGTAGAGCGTGCGCTCGACGATCTCCTGGTTGGAAATGTCGCGGCGCTGGATGCCCTGCTTGCTCGCGAAATCCTCGATCACCTGCTGGACGACCGGCGACGGGCTGGGGCGGCGCTTGTCGTCATAATCGTAGAAGCCCGCGCCTTTCTTCTGACCCCAGCGCTCCATCGCGCAGAGCTGGTCGCGGACGGTTTCGATGCGGGTCGGGTCGCGGTGCCAGCCGATGTCGACGCCCGCGAGATCGGCCATTTGGAATGGGCCCATCGGCATGCCGAACTCCGCGTGGACGCGGTCGACCTGCTCGGGCGTCGCGCCTTCCAAGAGGAGCTTGGTCGCCTCGACCTGGCGCGGCATCAACATGCGGTTGCCGATGAAGCCGTGGCAGACGCCGGCGACGACCGCGACCTTCCTGATCTTCTTCGCAAGCCCCATCGCGGTCAGCAGCACGTCGGGCGCGGTCTTGTCGCCGCGCACGACCTCCAGCAGCTTCATGATGTTGGCGGGCGAGAAGAAATGCATGCCGACGACGTCGCCGGGGCGCGAAGTCACCGCCGCGATCTCGTCGAGGTTGAGATAGGAGGTGTTGGAGGCGAGGATTGCGCCGGGCCTGGCGATCTTGTCGAGCTTCGCGAAGACCTCCTTCTTCACGTCCATGTTCTCATAGACGGCCTCGATGATGAGGTCGCAGTCGGCGAGCGCGGCGAAATCGAGCGTCGGCTGGAGATAGCCCATCGCCTGCTCGACCTGCTCGCTGGTGAGCTTGCCCCTGGCGGCGCTGGCTTCGTAATTCTTGCGCATCACGCCGCAGCCGCGGTCGAGCGCTTCCTGCCCCATTTCGACAATCGTCACGGGGATGCCGGCCGAGAGGAAGTTCATCGCGATCCCGCCCCCCATGGTGCCGGCGCCCACCATCCCGACCTTGCGCACCGGCCGCGGCTCGCTGTTCTCGGGCAGTCCCTCGATCTTCGAGGCCTTGCGCTCGGCGAAGAAGAAATAACGCTGCGCGGCCGACTGCGCGCCACTCATCAGCTCCATGAACAGCTTGCGTTCCTCAATGACGCCTTCGGCAAAGGGTTTCTGGGTCGCGATGCGCACCGCCTCGACATTCTTGAGCGGCGCGTCGAACCCGCGGAACTTCCTGGCGTTGGCCTTGAGGAAGTCGTCGATCAGCGCCGGAGTCGCCTCGGCGATGCGGTCCTGGCGTTCGGACGACTTGGGCAGCGGGCGGACGTCGCGGACTTCCTCCGCGTAAGCCACGGCGTGCGGGATCAGCTCGCCCTCAACCAGGCGGTCGATAAGGCCGCAATCGAAGGCCTGGCGGGCCCCGATCGGGTTGCCCGTGGCACACATTTCGAGCGCCTGGGGGACCCCCGCGACGCGCGGCAGGCGCTGCGTCCCACCCGCGCCGGGGAGCAGCCCGAGCTTGACCTCGGGCGTGCCGAGCTTCGCCGCCGGATCGGCGACGCGATAGTGACAGCCGAGCGCGACTTCGAGCCCGCCGCCCAGGGCCGTGCCGTGGATCGCGGCGACCACCGGCTTCGAGCAATTCTCGATCGTGTCGACGACCACCGGCAGCCACGGCTGCTGCGGCGGCTTGCCGAACTCGGTGATGTCGGCGCCGGCGAAGAAGGTCTGCCCTTCGCAGGCGATAACGACCGCGCGGACCGCATCGTCGGCCTCGGCCTCGGCGATCGCGTCGACCAGGCCCTGCCGCACCGGGGTCGACAGCGCGTTCACCGGCGGATTGTTGGAAAGCACGATCAGCACGTCGCCGTGCTTGCGGGTCGAAATCGGGCTGGTCGCGGGCTTGTCGAGTACGTCGGTCATGCGGAAAGCCTCCGCGCGCCGCGCTAGGGCGCGGCCGGAGGCCTTGCAAGCCGGACTATCGTGAGTTGTTTAGCCGCGCGACTTGAAGCCGCCGATCACGCCCAGGATGAAGCTCGTGACCAGCGCAAGCTGGACCCGCCCGCCGGCGTCGTCCCAGCCGAAATATCTGCCGCCCCAGCCGGCGAGCGCGACGAACATGGCAATTGCGATACCGCCAACCATGCGATCCTCCCCACAGTCGGTGACCATTCACCGCAAGACCTAAAAATGCGCGTGTCGCGGTAAACAAAGGGTAAAGCTTGCCCCTTTTGGGGCGGCTGGCCATAGGGGCGCCACATCCCCTTCACAGAGGCAATTTGGCATGAAAGCGCGCGTGTTCATCACCCTGAAGCCCGGCGTGCTCGACCCGCAGGGCAAGGCCATCCATCACGCGCTCGAGGGCCTCGGCTTTGCGGGCGTCAACGACGTCCGCGCGGGGAAGCTGATCGAGCTCGACCTTGCTGACGGCACCGACGACGCGGCAATCGAGGACATGTGCCGCAAGCTCCTCGCCAACACGGTCATCGAGAATTTCCGCATCGAGCGCCTGCAGGACGCCTGAACCTGCCACTTTTCCCGCATATTTCGCGGGTAAGGACTTGCCCATGAACAGCGCCGTCATCGTCTTCCCGGGATCGAACTGCGACCGCGACATCGCGACCGCGCTCGAACAAGTCACCGGGCGCAAGCCGGCGATGGTCTGGCACCGCGACAGCGAGCTGCCCGACGGCACCGATTTCATCGCGCTGCCCGGCGGCTTCTCCTACGGCGATTACCTGCGCTCGGGCGCGATGGCCGCGCGCTCGCCGATCATGCGCGCGGTCAAGGACGCTGCCGGGCGCGGCGTTCCGGTGATCGGCATCTGCAACGGCTTCCAGGTGCTGACCGAGACCGGGCTGCTGCCCGGCGCGCTGATGCGCAACGCGGGCCTGAGCTTCGTCTGCCGGCCGGTGCGCCTCAAGGTCGAGAACAGCCAGAGCCTGTTCACCGCGGCCTATGATGCCGGCGAGGAAATCGTGATCCCGGTCGCGCACCACGACGGCAATTACCAGGCCGACGAGGAAACGCTCGACCGGCTGGAAGGCGAAGGGCGCGTCGCCTTCCGCTACCAGGAGGAAGTCAACGGCTCGGCGCGCAGCATCGCGGGCATCCTCAACGACGCCGGCAACGTGCTGGGGCTAATGCCTCATCCGGAAAGGGTCGTGGAACCGGCCCACGGCGGGCTCGACGGGCGACGGCTGTTCGAAGGCTTGCTCGAAACCGTCGCATAGCGGCCGTTCTTGATATGCAATTCGGTGCAGTCGCTGGTGCCCGGCGGCGCCATGCACAGCAGCACCCGGTCGCGGCCCGGCGTGTCGAACACGCGAGTGTATTTCTCGAGCGTCAGTGGATCGACGTAGATGATGACGGTCGTGGCATTGGCTGCGCTGGTGGACGCCAGCAGCGCTGCTGCAATCGCTAGTCGCAATCGACTCATCGACCGACCCCCTGTCGGCGGCGGGTTTCCGCCCGGCGTTTTGAACGGCCAATTAACAAGCGAGCCGGACCTCTATTTCGCTCAGATGTCCGTCTGGAACGGCGTGAAGTCGGTACCGACGTCATAGACGTCGACGCCTTCGCGCTTCTTGAGCCAGCCGACGACCGCATAGGTGACGGGCGTCAGGATGACTTCCCAGCTGACCTTGAGGACGAACTGGCTCAGCATCACCGCGAGCAACGCCGCGGCCGGCCAGTCGGGCATGCCGTAGAAGGCGAGCGGGTAGAAGATCAGGCTGTCGGCGCCCTCGCCGACGACCGTGCTGCCGATCGTCCTGGTCCAGAGATACTTGCCCTCGGTCCAGATCTTCATCTTGGCGAGCACGACCGAGTTCAGGAAATCGCCAACGAAAAAGGCCGCCATCGAGGCCGCGATGATCCGCCAGCCCGATCCGAACACGCGCTCGTAGGCGGGCTGGCCGGTCCACCCCGCGGCGACGGGCAAGTGGACCACCGTCCATTCCATCACCGCCATGAACAGCAGCGCGGCGAAGCCGGCCCAGATGGCGCGGCGGGCGCGGGCGAAGCCGTAAACCTCGGTCAAAATGTCGTCGATCACGTAGGAGATGGGGAAGAACAAGATGCCGGCGCCGAACGGCCACGGGCCGATGCCGGGCAGCGTGACGAACGAGCGCTTCTCCGCGCCGATGACGTTCGACAGCAGCAGCACCACCACGAACGCGACCATGACGAAATCGAAATAGCGGAAGCGCGCGCCGTGCATCGCGCGCGCTTCGACGTGGCGCAGGCCGTCCCCCTCGGCTTTCATGGCAGCGACGCTAGCGCGGTTCCGCCGCGCGTCAATTGCGGGTAGCTGCACCGTATGTCCGTGTTGCAACCGCTGGGACAAGACTTCTGGTTCGCCGATGGCGGCATCGTCTCGTTCAAGGGGTTCGACTATCCGACCCGGATGGCGGTGGTGCGCCTGGGCGACGGCGGGCTGTGGCTATGGTCGCCGGTCCAAAGGACGGCCGAGATCGAAGCCGAGGTGCGGGCACTTGGGCCCGTCCGGCACATCGTCAGCCCCAACCAGCTGCATTATCTTTTCCTCGCTGACTGGCACGCGGCATTTCCGGACGCGAATTTGTGGGCGACGGCCAGCACCATCGCCAAATGCCCGGAGCTTCGCTTTTCGGGGGCGCTGGCGGATGATCCGCCGCCCGACTGGGCGGACCAGATCGACCAATATTATTTCGACAATTCGTGGTTTGTGGACGAGCTGATCTTCTTCCACCGCGCGTCGCGCACCGCATTGATCGCGGACCTGTCGCAGACCTTCAGCGAAGCCTTCCTGAAGCGGCACTGGCCGTGGTGGATGCGGCCCGTCGCGAGGCTGTCCGGGATGGTCGAGGGCGTGGGCCATCCGCCGATCGATTACCGGATGAGCTTCCTCCGGCGCGCGAGCGCGAGACCGAAAATCCGCGCGCTGATCGAACAAGTTCCCGAGCATGTCGTCGTGGCGCACGGCGAGGTCGTGAAAGCGGACGGCACGGCATTCCTGCGGCGCGCCTTCTCGTGGCTGCTGCGATAGTGCCAATCGCGCCGATTGCGGTTAGTCATTCGCTTGGCGCGCGCCCGTAGCTCAGCTGGATAGAGCACGAGCCTTCTAAGCTTGAGGTCGTAGGTTCGAATCCTACCGGGCGCGCCAGATGTGGAGGCTTATGACCGAAGCGCGCCGTCCGATCTGGAAGAGCCTCTACGTCCAGGTGCTGGTCGCGATCGCGCTCGGCGTGCTGGTCGGCTGGCTGTGGCCGGCGACCGGCGCAGCGCTGAAGCCGCTCGGCGACGGCTTCATCAAGCTCGTGAAGATGATCATCACGCCGGTGATCTTCCTCACCGTGGTGACGGGCATCGCCGGGATGCGCGACCTCGCGGCGTTCGGGCGGATCGCCGCCAAGGCCTTCGCTTACTTCATCACCATGTCGACGTTCGCGCTGGTCGTCGGCCTCGCCGTCGCGAACCTCGTCCAGCCGGGCGCCGGGCTCAACGTCAATCCGGCGACGCTCGATACGAGCAAAGTCGCGAGCTACGTCACCCAGGCGCACGAGACGACCGTCACCGGCTTCGTCCTCAACATCATCCCCGACACGTTGCTCAGCGCGTTCACTTCGGGCGAGATCCTGCAGGTGCTGCTGGTCGCGATCCTGTTCGGGATCGCGCTGGCGATGATGGGCGAGCGGGGCGAGCGGCTGCTGGGCGCGCTTCGCACACTGACCGCGGTCGTGTTCCGGATTGTCCGAATCCTCATGTATGCGGCGCCGATCGGCGCCTTCGGTGCGATGGCCTTCACCATCGGCCAGTACGGCATCGGCACGCTGACCAATCTCGCCGAGCTGATCGTCACCTTCTACGCGACCGCGCTGCTGTTCGTGCTCCTCGTGCTCGGCGCGGTCGCGCGGCTCGCCGGCTTCTCGATCTTCGCGCTGATCGGCTACATCAAGGACGAGCTGCTGCTGGTGCTCGGCACCTCGTCGTCGGAAAGCGCGATGCCGCTCTTGATGGAGAAGCTCGAGGTGGCAGGCTGCCCCAAGCCGATCGTCGGACTGGTGGTCCCGACCGGCTATTCGTTCAACCTCGACGGGACCAACATCTACATGTCGCTCGCGGCGCTGTTCATCGCGCAGGCGTGCAATGTCCACTTGAGCCTCGGCGACCAGTTGCTGCTGATGGCGGTCGCGATCCTGAGCTCCAAGGGAGCGGCCGGAGTCACCGGTTCGGGCTTCATCGTGCTCGCGGCGACGCTGTCGGTAGTGCCGTCGATCCCGGTCGCGGGGATGGCGCTGATCCTTGGCGTCGACCGCTTCATGAGCGAGTGCCGCTCGCTGACCAATTTCGTCGGCAATGCGGTCGCGACCATCGTCGTCGCGCGGTGGGAGCGCGCGGTCGACCTCGACCGGTTGCGGCGCGTGCTCGCGACGGCAAGCGGCGAACCGACCGACGCCGAGAGTGACCGCATCCAGCTCGAGGCCTAGGGGACCAGCTTTCCCGGGTTCATGATGCCGAGCGGGTCGAGCGCCTGCTTGATCGCGCGCAGCGCGTGGACGCGGCCCGGCGGGGCAAGGCGGGCGAACTCATCGCGCTTCAACTGGCCGATGCCGTGCTCGGCGGAGATCGAGCCGCCGGCAGCGGTCACGAGGTCGTCGACCATACGGGTGATCGCGGCGCCTTCCTCCTCGTACCAGCCGGGCGCGGCATGGGCGGCGGCGCGGACGTGGAAGTGGATGTTGCCGTCGCCCAAATGGCCGAAGCCGCTGGCGATGACGCCGGGAAAGGCGCGCTGCACCTCGGCGGAGGCATCGACAATGAAGCGCGGCATGTCGGGGATCGGGACGGAGATGTCGTGCGCCAGGGTCTGGCCTTCCGCGCGCTCGGCCTCGGAGATGGAATCGCGGAGCTTCCAGAAGGCCTCTGCCTGGGCTTCGTTCGAGGCGAGCGCCGCGTCGGCGATCAGGCCCTGGTCGAGCGCGTGGCCGAGCAGCCGCTCCAGCTCAGCGGAAATGTCGTACGTCGGGCCCGCTGTCGTCGCCTCGACCAACGCATGCCACGGATGATTGCCGCCGAGCGGCGGGCGCGTTCCGGGGATGTGCTTCAGCACGAGGTCGAGCGAATCCTGCGGGACGAGCTCGAACCCCTCGATGCTTGAAGTACGCGCCTCGAGGAAGCGCAGCAGGTCGAGCGCCTGTTGCGGGCTGTCGACGCCCGCCCAGGCGACCGCGCGCGCGGCAACTGCCGGCACGAGGCGCAGCGCGACTGCGGTGACGACGCCGAGCGTGCCTTCCGCACCGATCAGCAATTGGTCGAGGCTGTAGCCGCGATTGTCCTTCTTGAGGCCGGAAAGGCCGCTGTGGATGCTGCCGTCGGGCAGCACCGCTTCGACCCCGGCGACCAGCGAGCGCATCGTCCCGAACTTCAGCACCTGCGTGCCGCCGGCATTGGTCGAAGTGAGGCCGCCGATGGTGCAGCTCCCGCGCGCACCGAGCGTGAGCGGAAAGCGCATGCCGATGTCATTCGCGGCGTGATGCAGTTGTTCGAGGATGACGCCGGCTTCCGCCACCGCGATGCGATTGTCGGCGCTGATCGTGCGGATGCGGTTCATGCGCCTGAGCGAGAGCAAAAGCGCGGAGCCGTCCGCCGGGGGCGTCGCGCCCGCGGCCATGCCGGTGTTGCCGCCCTGGGGGACCAGCGGGACGCGATATTCCCCGGCCAGGCGGACGATTTCCGCCACCTCTTCGGTCGAAGCCGGGGCGAGCATCGCGCGGGCCTTGCCGTGGACGCGGCCGCGCCAATCGCTGACCCACGGCTCGAGCTCCTGCGCGTCGGTCACGATCGCCCTGGGCTCAAGGTGCTCCCTGGCAGCGGCGATCAGCTCAGCCTGCGCATCCATGCCTTGAGCGCTTGGCACGAGGCGCTTGCCGGGTCAAAACGCCGCGATGGACAAGCCGCGTGTCACCATCGTCGTCGCCCGCGCCCGCAATGGCGTGATCGGTCGCGGCGGCAAGCTGCCGTGGCACATTTCGGCCGACCTGAAGCGCTTCAAGGCACTGACCATGGGAAGCGCGATGGTGATGGGGCGCAGGACGTTCGAGAGCCTCCCGGGCCTTCTTCCCGGACGGCGCCACATCGTCCTGACGAGAGATCCCGAATGGAGCGCGGAGGGCGCAGAGGTTGCACGCGATGCCGAG
>DATEIK010000208.1:0-2343 GCA_035279065.1 Sphingomicrobium sp.
AATGCATTGTCCCGCGTGCGGAACGATGACGCGATATCGTCGTTCCTGCGCTGTGACATGCCCCGTGGCCGGGGGGTGACCCCCAGTGCCCGGTGCACGGTCCGGCAAGCTTAATAAACGGGAGAAGAGACGATGCAGAAATCCATTTTGGCCCTTGCCCTGGCAAGCTCGGTCACGCTGACGGCATGCGCGAGCAATCCGCGCGTTGCGCAGGATGCGGCGATCGGTGGCCTCGGCGGTGCGGCGGTCGGCGCCGTCGTCCCCGGCGTCAGCGTCATCGAAGGCGCGGCAGTCGGCGCGGCGATCGGTGGTCTGGCCGGCGCGATCTGGTCCGACAACAACAACGACGGCTATGTCGATGGCTATATGTACAATGGCCAATATTATGCCGGAACGCCGCAGGGCTATGACCCGAACACGCGCAGCGTGCTCGGCAGCGCAGCCACGGGCGCTCTCGGCGGCGCAGCGCTCGGCGCAGCCGCCGGCGCGGTTATCCCGGGCCTCAGCGTGCTTCAGGGCGCGGTGATCGGCGCGGCCGTCGGCGGTCTCGCCGGCGCCATCTGGGCCGACCGCAACAACGACGGCGTGGTGGACGGATACGTCTATAACGGGCAATATTATGCCGGTGCGCCGTCGGCTACGCCGGCTCCGGCTCCGGCCCCAATGGCCTCGCCGGTGTCGAGCGGTGAGCGCGGCTAAGATTGGGAACCCGGAGGAGGTGAACTTCGACGGGTAGCTTGATTGGAGTCGTAGTGAAGGAATTGCGTAACAAGTGCACCGGCCTCGTGCCGGTGCACTTTTTTCAAAAGCTCGGGGTCGCCGCCGCAGCGGCGATGCTCGCCACCGTACCGCTTGCGCCGGCGCAGGCCGCGGCGATGGACCTGGCTCGCCCGGCGGCAGGACAACCGCAGCCGGGGCAAAGTGCCGACGATTTCTATCGCGCGCGCAAGGACGCGCCCTTGTGGTTCTCGCCCACGGCAGGCGACGCGGCCCAGCAGCTGATCTCGCTGCTCAGCACCGCGAGCCTCGATGGGCTGAGCCCCGACCGCTACCATCCGGCGGCGCTGCAGGCCGCCGTTGACGCCGCGCGCAAGGGCAAGCGCAAGCTCGTCCAGGCCGCCGACCGTCAATTGTCGGACGCCTTCGCGGCCTATGTCGCCGACCTCAAGCGCGATCCGGGCGTCGGCGTCACCTATGTCGACGCGTCGCTCCAGCCGACCCCGCCAAGTCCGCTCGCCGCGCTGCTCGAGGCGGCGGCGGCCCCGTCGCTCAGCAATTACATCACCTCGATGGGCTGGATGAACCCGATGTACGGCCAGCTGCGCGAGGCACTGGCTCAGCACAAATATAGCGACGACCATCAGCGCGCGACGATCGAGCTCAACCTGCAGCGGATGCGCGCGCTGCCCGCCAGCCGCGGCAAGTATGTGGTGGTCAACGCCGCTCAGCAGCGGCTCTACATGTACGAGGGCGGCAAGCCGGTGGACTCGATGGTCGTGGTGGTCGGCCAGACCAAGTATCCGACGCCGATGCTGACCGCGTACATCCGCTACGCGGCGCTCAACCCCTATTGGTACGTTCCGCCCGACCTCGCTTGGGACGACGTCGGCCAGTTCGTGAAGAAGCAGGGCCAGCAATATTTCGACAAGATGGGCTACGAGCAGGTGTCCGACTGGTCGAGAGACGCCACGGTGCTCGACCCGACCAAAATCGACTGGGACGCGGTGCGCGACGGCAAGACCCAGGTGCTGCTTCGCCAGAAGCCCGGCCCCGAGAATTTCATGGGGCGGATCAAGTTCATGTTCCCCAACCAGTTCGGCGTCTATCTCCACGACAACCCGCGGCGGAACCTGTTCAAGGAATCGGTGCGCTATTTCAGCGGCGGCTGCGTGCGACTGGAGGACGCCTGGCGGCTGAGCCGCTGGCTGTTCAACGGGCGCGAGCTGACATGGGAAGGCGCAGGGACCGAGGAACCGGTGCCGCTGCCCGCTCCGGTGCCGGTGTACATCACTTACCTGACCGCGATGCCCGACGGCCAGGCGATCGCTTATTACGACGACGCTTACGGGCGCGACGCGGCGAAGCTCGCGGGCACATCGGCGGACAGCGGGGGCAACTCGGTCGCCTCGCGCTGACGCCTATTTCGGTGCTATTTCGGTGATAGTTTACTTAACTTGCTGGCACGGGCTTGGCTGCGTGACACCGCACTGCGGGAATTAAGTAAACTGTCACCGAAATAGAGCCCGGCCGCTAGGACCGGTACCAGTTCGGGTACCAGGTGATGTCCTGCGCGACCGCACGGCCTTGCGGGTCTCGAGCCGGGCGGAAGCGGATGTACTGCTC
>DATEIK010000209.1:0-11739 GCA_035279065.1 Sphingomicrobium sp.
CAAATCCGCGAGATGGTCCGCAAGGCGACCAACGATCGCCAGTCAGCCAATGGCCACATCGCCATGACCGACGGGCGCAACTTCCAATTCGCCGCAGTGCCTCTGCCCGATGGCAACGCGCTGTTGACGATGGTCGACGTCACCGATTCGAGCCGCATCGAGGCGGCGCTTCGGGAGCGTGCCGCGGCGCTCGAGGAAGCCGACCGGGTGAAGACGGATTTCGTCGCCAACATGAGTTATGAGCTGCGCACCCCGCTGACTTCGATCGGCGGCTTCGCCGAGTTGCTCGCCGGCGGCTACGCGGGCCCGCTCAGCGCCAAGGGCGAGGATTATCTCGCCGCCATCGTTGAGTCCGTGGAGCGCTTGTCGAAACTGATCGATGATGTGCTCGATCTCACCACCGGCGATGCGCGCGGCGTGGCGCTCGAACGCGAGCGGGTCGACGTTGGTGGTTTATGCCGCGCCGCGGTCGAGGAAGCGCAGGGGCGCGCCGCCGAGAAGGCGCAGAAGCTCGAGACGGATATTTCGCCGGCCGCGGGCTTTGTGTTCGGCGACGCGCGGCGCCTCAGGGAGTCGATCGAGCACGTGCTTCACAACGCCATCGCCTACACTGACCGCAAGGGCCGCATTGAGCTGAAGGCCGAGGGCAATGACGACGAAGCGGTGATCACGATCAGCGACAACGGGACCGGCATCTCGGCCAAGGACGTGCCGCGCGTCTTCAACCGCTTCGACCGGGTGGTGGAGGCCGGGGTTCGCGGCGAGGCGGCGCTCGGCCTCGGGCTGCCGCTCACGCGCCAGTTCATCGAGGCGCACGGCGGCAGCGTCGATCTCAAATCGAAGAAGGGCAAGGGAACGACCGTTACGCTGACGGTTCCGCGCGGGACCAAATGATCCTTGCCGACGAGGAGGCGACCGCGCGCCTTGGGGCTGAGCTGGCGGTCTTGGCGCGACCTGGCGACGCGATTACGCTCTCGGGTCCGCTCGGGGTCGGCAAGACTGCGCTCGCCCGCGGCTTCATTGCCGCGCTCGGACATCAAGGGGAGGTGCCGAGCCCGAGCTTTGCGATCGTGCAGCCCTACGAAGATCTCGACCCGCCTGTCTGGCACGTCGACCTCTACCGCGTGGAGGGGGCGTCCGAGATCGAGGAGCTCGGGCTGGATTCATCTGTGGACGCAGTGCTTCTCGTCGAATGGCCCGAGCGAGCGGGCGAGGGCGCGTGGCCGGACGCGCTCGGCCTGTCCCTCGACTTCGGACAAGATGGCGCGCGGAGCTTGACAGCCCGGGTGCCCCCGGCATGGGAGGGGCGATGGCCTCCACGATGACTCCGCCGGTGCATGCCCCTGAATTCCTTGCTTCTTGTGGCTGGCAAGGGGCGGATGTGCTGCCGCTTGCCGGCGATGCCTCGTTCCGCCGCTATTTCCGCGTCGTGCAGGGCGAGCGGAGTGCGGTGCTGATGGATGCGCCGCCGCCGCACGAGGATCCGCGGCCGTTCGTCGCTGTCGCCGAATGGTTGGCCTCGGTGGGCCTGAGCGCGCCGGAAATCCTGGCGCGCGACCTCGACAAGGGACTGCTCCTGCTCGGCGATTTCGGCGACTGGCGCCTGCGCGAGTGGCTGGATGACAATCCAGAGGGCGAGCGCGAGCTGTATCGTGTCGCGACCGACGTTCTCGTCCACCTCCACCAGCACGAACCGATGCCGGGCCTGCCCAGGCACGGGCTCGAGCAATGGCTCGAGGAGGTGAAGCTGTTCACTGACTGGTACTGTCCGGCGGTCGGCCTTGACGCCGATGCCGGAAGCTACCGACAGGCATGGACCGAGGTGCTTCGCCCGGTGGCCGAGGACGGGCTCGGCCCAGTGACCGTGCTGCGGGATTATCATGCCGAGAACATCATGCTCGTCGCCGGCCGCGGCGGGGTCGAACATTTCGGCCTGCTCGATTTCCAGGACGCGCTGATCGGGCATCCGGCCTACGATCTCGCATCGGTGCTGGAGGACGCGCGGCGCGACGTGCCGGGCGAGATCGAGCGCGAGATGATCGATCATTATGCGCGCGCCACCGGCCAGGGCGAGAGCTTCGAGCGGGCCTATTGGGCGCTCGCGGCGCAGCGCAACACCCGCATTCTCGGCGTGTTCACGCGCCTGTGGAAGCGCGACAACAAGCCCCACTATCGGCGCTTCCAGCCGCGGATGTGGGGTCTTCTCGAGCGCGACCTCGCGCACCCGGGCCTGGAGCCCGTGCGCGACTGGTTCGATGCGAACGTGCCGGCCGAGTACCGCCGCGGGCCGTGGCGCGAGGCGGCATGACCCGGGCCCAGCAAGCCTTGCGGCTGCGTGCCGAAGTCCCGGCCGAAGTCCCGCACACGGCGATGATCATGGCGGCAGGCCTCGGCAAGCGCATGCGCCCGCTGACCGCCACCCGGCCCAAGCCGCTGATCGAGGTTGGCGGCAAGGCGCTGCTCGACCATGTCCTCGAGAAGCTGCGCGCGGCCGGCGTCCGCAAGGTCGTGGTCAACGTTCACTATCTCGCGGATGCGCTCGAAGCCCACCTCGCCAGTCGTGCGCACGGCCTCGACGTCGTCATCTCCGACGAGCGCAGCCTTCTGCTCGAAACCGGCGGCGGGCTGGTCCAGGCCGCGCCGCTGATCGATGCCGATCCGTTCCTGTCCCTGAACAGCGACAATCTGTGGGTCGACGGCCCCGCCGATACGCTGAAACTGCTCGCGTCGCATTGGGACGACGCGAAGATGGATGCGCTGCTGCTCCTCGTGCCCCTGGCGCGGGCGCTCAACCACAAGGGGATGGGCGATTTCCACATGGGCCGGACCGGCCGTCTCCGCCGGCGAGCGCGAAGCCACGTCGCGCCGTTCGTCTTCACTGGCATCCAGATGCTGTCGAAGCGGTTGCTGCGCGACGCACCCGAGGGCCCGTTTTCGACCAACATCCTGTGGGACCGCGCGATCGACGAAGGGCGGTGCTTCGGCGCAGTCCACCAGGGCCTGTGGTTCGACGTCGGAACCCCCGCATCGATCAAGCTGACGGAAGCGGCGCTGCAGAATGTCTGACCGCGTCGCGGTCTTCACCATTCCGTTGCACCGCTCGTTCGCCGACGCGCTCGCGGCGGGGCTGATCCAGCGTTTCGGCAAGGACCCACTCGGCCTCGCGCAGGGGCGCATTCTTCTCCCCAACAACCGCGCCGTCCGCGCCGTCACCGAGGCCTTCGTCCGCGCGAGCGGCGGCGGGCTGCTGCTGCCGCGGCTGATCCCGGTCGGCGATCCCGAGCTCGATGAGCGGATCGGCGGCGCGCTCGACCGGATCGACGATGGCGAGCCGGTACCGCCGGCGGTCGAGCCGCTGGAGCGGCTGCTGCGCCTGGCGTCGCTGGTGAAAGCGGAAGGGGCGCCGGAAGACCTGCGGATGGCGGCCGACCTCGCGCGCACCCTTGATGCCCTGCTGATCGAGGGCATTGCACCCGCGAAATTGCGCGAGGCGGTCGCGGAAACGGGCGATCTGGCGCACCATTGGGGCAAATCCCTCGCAAAATTGCAGCTGATTTACGAAAACTGGCCGCAAATCCTGGCCAAGGAGGGGGAAATCGACCTCGCCGAGAGGCGAAACCGCTTGCTCGGCGCCCTGGCCAAACGCTGGAAGGAGGAGCCGCCCAGCGGGTTCACGGTCGCGGCGGGCATCACGACCGCCGCCCCAGCCGTGGCTGCGCTGGTTTCGCGCATTGCCCGAATGCCGGAAGGCATGGTCGTTCTTCCGGGCTTGTGGCTCGCCAATGTCTTGCCCGACGCCGAATGGGACGCGCTCGGGCCCGACGACGACGGCCGGGGCGAGGCGACCCATCCTCAATTCCATCTGAAACTGCTGCTCGACCGCCTCGGGGTTAAGCGAGAGGAAGTGCGGCAATGGCGCTGGTCGGGCGGATTTGCTTCCTCGCCGGCGCGTGGGCGAGCGGTCGCCAATGCAATGGCGGCCGCCGATTTCTCCCATAAATGGGAATCGCTGCGGCCTGCCGAGCGGCGCCTCGGCAGTATTCGCCTCGCCGAGCTGCCCGATCCCGCCGCCGAGGCACAGGCCATCGCACTTGCGCTTCGCGGAGCGCTCGAGACCTCGGCCAAGACAGCCGCGCTCGTGACGCCCGACCGCCAGCTCGCGACGCGCGTCTCGGCGTTGCTCGCGCGCTGGGGGATCGAAGCCGACGACAGCGCGGGCAAGGCTTTGCCGGCAACGCCTGTCGGGACCTTGCTGCTCGGCATCGCCAGTGCGGCCGCGGAAGAGCTGGCGCCGATCGCGCTGCTGGCGCTGCTCAAACATCCGCTGGTCGGCGGCGAAGGGGATGACCGCATCCGGTGGCTGGATGCGGTGCGGGAGCTCGACCTCAAGCTGCGCGGTCCCCGGCCCGCCGCAGGGCTTGGCGGACTCGACGAAAAGTTGGGCGAAAGTCGCGCGTGGCAGAGCGTTCGGCGGCGGGTGGAACCGCTTGCCGGAATGTTTCGTGAGACGCTGCCGCTGGCCGACTTTGCGCGAAGCCTGGCACGTGCAACCGAAGCCCTGGCCGGCGACGTCGGCTGGCGCGGGCCTGCGGGCCGCGAGGCGGCGGAGCTGATCGCCGAGCTCGAGGCGTCGCCCGCCGCGCAGGAGTTGCAGGTCACGGCAGACGACGCCGTGCCACTGCTGCGCCAGCTGCTCGATCAGCATTCGGTTCGGCCGCCCTACGGCGGGCATCCGCGGATCTTCATCTGGGGCCTGCTCGAGGCCCGGCTCCAGCGCGCCGACCTGGTCGTGCTGGGCGGGTTAAACGAGGGCGCCTGGCCGGCGCTGCCGGCGCCCGACCCCTGGCTTCCGCCAAAGGTCCGGTCGATCCTCGGAATGCCGACCCTCGACAGCCGGATTGGCCTGGCCGCGCACGATTTCGCGAGCGCGCTCGGCGCCCCGGAAGTCCTGATCACGCGCGCGCGGCGCGATTCGAAGGCACCGACGGTTGCCTCGCGCTTCGTGATGAGGCTGAAGGCGATCGGCAACGGCGTGCCGCGAGACCATGTCCTCGAGCGCCTGACCCGGGCGCTGGACGATCCGGGCCCGGCGCGGCCGGTCGCGCGGCCGGCGCCGTCGCCTCCGCCTGAACAGCGCCCGCAGAAGATTCACGTGACCGCGGTCGACCGGCTGATGGCGGACCCCTTTGCCTTCTACGCGCAGGCCATCCTCGACCTTCGCAAGCTCGATCCCGTCGACGATGACCATACGGCGCGCTGGAAGGGAATCGCCGTCCACAAGGTCCTCCAGGATTGGCAGGAGCATGACGAGTGCGATCCGGACCGATTGCGTCCCCGCGCCGAACGCTTGCTGCAGGACGAGGCGATCCATCCGATGCTGCGCGCCTTGTGGGCGCCGCGTCTCCTGGAGGCGATCGACTGGATCGCCAACATGGAGCGCGAGAACCAGGACCAGGGACGGAAGCCGCTCAAGGCCGAGATCGAGGGCCGCACCCCGCTCGGGGGGATTGTCGTGCAGGGCCGCGCGGACCGCATCGACCGGCTCGCCGACGGAAGCCTGGCGATCATCGATTACAAGACCGGGCAACCGCCGTCGCAGAAGTCGGTCAGGGAAGGCTTCTCATTGCAACTCGGCCTGCTCGGCCTGATCGGCAGGGCAGGCGGGTTCGACGGCGTCTTCGGCGACCCCGAGGCCTTCGAATATTGGTCGCTCGCGCGCTATCGCGGAAAGTTCGGCCGCCTGATGCGGCCCGACAAGGACATGCAGCCCGGCGAGTTCCTCGCCCACGCCAACCGCAACTTCAAGGACGCGGCGGAGCGCTGGCTGAGCGGCACCGACGCCTTCACCGCCAAGCTCAATCCCGCCTACGCGCCTTATGGCGACTACGACCAGCTGATGCGGCTCGAAGAATGGTACGGCCGCGAATGAGCCTAGGGTTTCGGTTTCTTCTTGACCTTCGAGGCGTAGAGCAGCGCGGCGACGATCGCGGCGGAACCGATGCCCACGGCCACACCGGCCTTGACCAGCTTGGCGCGGCGTTCCTCGCTTGCCTTGTCGCTTTCGTCGCTCATCGCCGGGTTTCTATGGCCTTCGGCGCCGCTTTGGAAGCCGCATGAACGCGCGCTTCAAGACTTTCCCGCCGTTGATGGATCAGCAGGCGCTTGCCGCCGATCCGGTCGCGCACGCTTCGCTGTCGGCCTCCGCCGGCACGGGCAAGACCCAGGTGCTGACGGCGCGCGTGCTGCGCCTGCTGCTCAAGGGAGCTCGGCCGGAATCGATCCTGTGCCTGACCTTCACCAAGGCGGCCGCGGCCGAAATGGCGAACCGGATCGGCGATCGCCTGGCGAAATGGGTCCGCCTCAAGCGCAGCGAGCTGTGGAGCGACCTCGCTGCGCTCGGCGAAACGCCCGACGACCGGCTGATCGAGCGGGCGCGGCAACTGTTCGCCAGGGTGCTCGATTGCCCCGGCGGTCTCAAGATCCAGACCATTCACGCCTTCGCCCAGTCGCTGCTCGCCGCGTTCCCGGCGGAAGCGGGCATCGTCCCCGGCTTCCAACCGATCGAGGGCCGCGCCGAACAGGAGCTGGTCCACCGGACGCTCGCGGAGTTGATGGCCGATGCGGAGGCCGCCGATGACGGCGCATTGATTCGCGACGTCCAGGTCCTTAGCCGAAGGCTCAGCGAGAAGGGCGCGGTGGATTATCTGCAGGCCTGCGCGCGACGGCCGGCGGCGATGGAGGCGTTGGGGCCACCCGCATCGATCGAGGCCAAGATCCGCGAGCTGATGTCGCTGCCCGAGGAATCCGCGGAAGATTATATTGCGGAGCGCTGCGGTGACGACCAGCTCGACTGCAAGCTGCTGATGGCCGTCGCGGAAGCCAACCGGAAATGGGGCACGCAGACCGGCCTCGCCCACGCCGATACGATCGAGCAATGGCTTTCGCTGACGCCGATGGAGCGCGCGTGGCGCCTGTCGGACCTGCTGAAGGTCACCAAGCGAGTGTATCCGGGGCAGTCGAGGGCCGAACCGCATTATGAGGACCAGGCCGCGCGGATCGCGACCCTGATCGGGGACCTCCTCGACCTCCAAAACGGTGCCAGGCTCGCGGCGGAAATGGCGGCCGGACTGCGCGCGGGGCAGGCCTTCGCGAAAGCCTATACGCAGGCCAAGCGGGCCGCCGGCGTCGCCGATTTCAACGACCTCATCGAATGGACCCGCGGCCTGCTGCGCGAAGAAGGCATGGGCGACTGGGTCCGCTACAAGCTCGACCGCCAGGTCGACCATGTGCTCGTCGACGAAGCCCAGGACACCAATGGTGCGCAGTGGGAGATCATCGAGCGTCTCGTCGAGGAATATTTCAGCGGGTCGAGCGAGGCCGCGGACCGCGTCCGGACTTTGTTCATGGTCGGCGATTTCAAACAGGCGATCTACGGCTTCCAGGGGACCGATCCCAAACGCTTCCGCGAGGCCCGCGAGATGTTCAAGCGCCGCGCGGCGGCAATGGCGACAGGCGATGACCTGTTCAGCTATCGCCAGCAGGCGCAGGAATTCCGCGACCTGTCGATCGCTGCCAGCTTCCGCTCGGCGCAACCGGTGCTGGACGTCGTCGATGCGGTGATCGGGGAGCTCGGTCCCGCAGCCCTCGGCCTCGATGAACCGCCCTCGCAGCACCGCGCGTATCACCAGCGCCGCGCCGGCTCGGTCGAACTCTGGTACCCCTTCGCGATCGAGGAATCGCCCGACGACAGCGACGAGGGCGAAGAGCGCTGGATCAGCATCCGCGATCGCAAATATGCCGACGCGCTGGCCGAACGGATCAAGCGAATGATCGTTGACGCGCCGGTGCTGGCCTCCACCGAGAGGCCACTCAAGCCTGGCGATATCCTGATCCTCGTGCGCAGCCGCGGCGAACTTGCATCGCTGATCGTCGCGCGGCTGTTCTCCGCCGGCGTCCCGGTTGCCGGCGTCGACCGGCTGCACCTGCACGAACCGCTGGCCGTCCAGGACCTGCTTGCCGCGGTGCGATTCGTGGTCCAGCCCAACGACGATTTGAACCTTGCGTGCCTGCTGGTCTCCCCGCTCATCGGCTGGGACCAGGAGCAATTGCGTGCGCTGGCCTTCGGCCGAGAGCGAAAGAGCCTGTGGCGCGTGCTGCGCGAGCGAGCCGAGGAATTCGCCGACGCGCACGCCGCGCTCGCCGAGCTATTGCGCATCGCCGACTTCACCAGCCCGTCGCGGTTCCTCGAGACGATCCTGACCGGCCCGATGGAGGGCCGCAGCAAGCTCTATGGCCGGCTCGGCATGGCCGCTCGCGACCCGATCGACGAGCTGATGAACAGCGCATTGGAGTTCGAGCGCAACGAGGCGGCATCGCTGGAGCGTTTCCTCTCCTGGTTTTCGCGCGGAACCGTCGATGTCCAGCGGGATCCCGGCCAGCCGGCGAACGAAGTGCGGGTCATGACGGTGCACGGCGCCAAGGGACTGGAGGCGCCGGTTGTTATCCTCGCCGATGCGACCGCCGACCCGGATCGACTTGGCCGGCCGCCGCTGACGGTCGATATGGAGATGAGCGGCGTGGTGGCGCCTTTGCTGCGGCCGAAGAAGGAAGAGCTGCGGCCGCCATTCGAAGATACCATCGCGCGATCCAAGCAACGCGACCTCGAGGAGCATTGGCGGCTGCTGTATGTCGCGCTGACGCGGGCGGCAGACCGCCTGATCGTCAGCGGGGTGCGGCCGAAGGAGCGCAAGGACGGGGCCGACCCGCGCCCCCAGGAATGCTGGCACCGCGCGGTCGAGCGGGCGATGGCGCCGATCGCTGCGCCCGGCACCGGCCACGTGATGCTCGGCTTTGCCTCCGGCGAGCCGCAACCGGCCAAGCGGACCAAGAGCAAGACTGAGGTTCCGCCCGCAGTCGTGCCGGAGTGGGCGAAATTGCCGGCTCCGCCCGAAGCGCGGCCGCCGCGGCCGCTCGCGCCCTCGGCGATCGCCGTCGACGACGAGGTGGCGCCGCCGCCGAGCGAAGCGATGCGCGCGGCCGCCCGCCGGGGGACTCTGATCCACCAGCTGCTCGAACGGCTGGTCGCGGTCGATCCGGATCGTCGGCGCGAGGCCGCGCTGCGCTGGCTCGAACGATCCGCCGGCGTCAGCGACGAACAGCTGGCGAGCGAGATCGCCGACCAGGTGTGCGGCATCCTGTCCGACCCGCTATTCGGTCCGCTGTTCGGCGCGGGCTCGCTCGGTGAAGCGCCGCTCGCCGCGACGCTTCCCGACGGGCGGGTGATCGCCGGGACCGCCGACCGGTTGCTGGTCGAGGGGAGCCGTGTCTCGGTGATCGACTTCAAGACCGGCCGCGTGCCGGCGACGGATTCGGACATTCCCGCGAGCCACCGTGCACAAATGGCCGCCTATGCCGAGGCGCTGCGCGTGATCTTTCCGGGACGCGAAATTCGTGCGGCGCTGCTTTACACGGCTGGCCCGAAGCTCGTCGAACTCATGCCTTGAGAGGCGGCACCCCAGCGCCCATATGGCCGTCAACATTTGCAAGGAGAGTCGCCGCCATGGCCACCAAGACCGTCACCGACCAGAGCTTCGCCACCGATGTCTTGGGCGCGGATCAGCCGGTGCTGGTCGATTTCTGGGCGGAGTGGTGTGGGCCGTGCCGGATGATTGCCCCGGCGCTCGAGGAGATCGCCAACGATCTTGGTGACAAGGTCACGGTCGCCAAGCTGAACATCGACGAAAATCCCGATATTCCCGGCCGTTACGGCGTGCGGGGAATTCCGACCATGCTGCTGTTCAAGGGCGGCCAGCCGGTCGCGCAGAAGGTCGGCGCGGCGCCGCGCAGCCAGATCCAGCAGTGGCTCGAGGGTAATCTCTAGGCGTCGGCACTACCGACCAGTGAGCTGTCGTCGGGCGGTTCGGTGCCCTCGAGGCCACGGGTGTCAGGCCGGAACTTGTCGTGCTTTGGCAAGTCGTCTCCAGGATTGAACCATCCGACCTTGCTTCCCCAGAAGATGTGGAATTCGGGCGCGACCGCATTCGGATCGTCGAGCGTGGCGATGCTGAAATCCACCGTTTCGGGCTGGTGATCGACCCTCACGTGGAGCGGGGTGCCGCACTCGCCGCAGAAGGTTCGGTGGCCGAAGCTGCTCGAGCGGATGGTGCGCATCGCGCCTTCGCCGCTGGTCAGGACCCAATCGCCGTCCTTCACGCTGGCGAAGGCCATCGCCGGAGCGCCGCTGCTCAGCTGGCAGGTGCGGCAGTGGCACCAGCCGCAATCGAACGGGTCGCTTGCGAGCTCGTAGCGGACCGTGCCGCACATGCACCCGCCGGTCAGTCCCATATCCGCCTCCGTTCAATTGACTAGCGCAGGGGCGCTCCTTACATCGCCGGGCGCAGTTTCCCAGAGCGCCGGGACAAGGATTTCCGCCCTTCCTTGAGCGCGCGGGTTTTTAAGGGAATTCCATGTTCGCCTCTGTGGCAAAAAGCATCTTCGGATCGGCCAACGATCGCTATGTCCGGGGCCTCGGCAAATATGTCGACGCGGTCAACGCGCTCGAGCCGCAAATCACCGCGTATGACGATGACCAGCTGCGCGGGCAGACGGACCTGTTCCGCGAGCGCCTGGCGAACGGCGAACGGCTCGACAATCTTCTGCCTGAAGCCTTCGCCACGGTGCGCGAGGCGGCGAAACGCACGCTCGGCCAGCGCCATTATGACGTCCAGCTGATCGGCGGCATCGCCCTCCACCGCGGCGAGATTGCCGAGATGAAGACCGGTGAGGGCAAGACCCTGGTCGCGACGCTCGCGGTCTATCTCAACGCGCTCGAGAGCAAGGGCGTCCACGTCGTCACTGTCAATGACTATCTCGCCCGCCGCGACGCCGACTGGATGGGACAAATCTACCGCTTCCTCGGCATGACGGTCGGGGTGATCGTCCCCAATCTGACCGACCAGGAGCGGCGCGACGCCTACAATTGCGACATCACCTACGCGACGAACAACGAGCTCGGCTTCGATTATCTGCGCGACAACATGAAATTCACGCGGGACCAGATGGTCCAGCGGCCGTTCCACTATGCGATCGTCGACGAAGTGGACTCGATCCTGGTCGACGAAGCGCGCACGCCGCTGATCATCTCGGGACCGACGGACGACAAGTCCGACCTCTACATCGCCGTCGACAAGATCGTGAAGACGCTGACCGACGCCGATTACGAAAAGGACGAGAAGCAGAAGAGCGTCGTCCTGACCGAAGACGGCACGGAGAAGGCCGAGCGGCTGCTCGAGGAAGCCGGGCTGATCGAGGGGCGCAACCTCTACGACATCGCCAACACCCAGGTGGTCCATCACCTGAACCAGGCGCTCAAGGCCAATGTGATGTTCAAGAAGGACATCGATTACATCGTGAAGGACGGGAAGGTCGTCATCATCGACGAGTTCACCGGCCGCATGATGGACGGGCGGCGCTGGTCGGACGGGCTTCACCAGGCGGTCGAGGGCAAGGAAGGCGTGGTCATCGAGCCCGAGAACCAGACGCTCGCCTCGATCACCTTCCAGAATTATTTCCGCATGTACCCGAAGCTCTCGGGGATGACCGGCACGGCGATGACCGAGGCGCCGGAGTTCTTCGACATTTACAGGATGAACGTGGTCGCAATCCCGACCAACATGCCGGTCCGCCGCCAGGACGACGACGACGTCTTCTACAAGAGCATGCAGGAGAAGTTCGCGGCGA
>DATEIK010000210.1:0-6315 GCA_035279065.1 Sphingomicrobium sp.
GCCGTCCTCGAAGCGCAACGTGACCTGGCTCTTGGCGTCGGGCTCGAGGAACGGCGCGCGGCCCTCGTGGCGGTCCTTGGCCATGCGCATCAGGATCTTGTGACTGTAGTCGAGCGTCGCGGGCATGAGGTCGGGGGTCTCATCGCAGGCGAAGCCGAACATGATGCCCTGGTCGCCGGCACCCTCGTCCTTGTTCTCGGCGGCGTCGACTCCTTGCGCGATATGCGCCGACTGCGGATGCAAATGGTTGGCGAAGTCGAGCCGATCCCAGTGGAAGCCGTTCTGCTCATAGCCGATCTCGCGCACCACGCCACGCACCGCCGCCTCGATCTCCTCGCGGATGCCGGGCGCCCAATTGCCGTCCTGGTCCATGATGCCCTGCCCACGAATCTCGCCGGCAAGGACCACGCGGTTGGTCGTGGTCATCGTCTCGCAGGCGACGCGCGCTTCGGGGTCCTTGGACAGGAACAGGTCGACGATCGCGTCAGAAATCTGGTCGGCAACCTTGTCGGGATGACCTTCGGAAACGGATTCGGACGTGAACAAATAAGAGCTGCGCATGTGCGGGAGGCGGTCCTTGGAATCTAAGATATAAAGAAGTCTTTATATGGCGCCTCTAGCGGCGGCGCACCCCGAGCACAATGCCGGCGAACATGAGGCCGAGGCCGAGCACCAGGGCGATCGAATTGCCGAACCGGGCGAAGACCGGCGGCGAGTTCGCGGCCGGCGGCAGCACGACGTCGATCACGCCCGCCTTTCGCCACGGCAATTCCTTCACGACCTCGCCGCGGGCGTCGATCACGGCGCTGATCCCGGTCGGGGTCGAGCGCAGGACCGGCAGGCCTTCCTCGGCGGCGCGCAGGCGCGCCTGAGCGAGGTGCTGCGGCGGTCCCCACGAACCGAACCAGGCGTCGTTCGACGGGTTGAAGATGAAGCTCGGCCGGTTCTGCCAGTCGACGACGTGGCCAGAGAAGATGATCTCGTAGCAGAGCTGGAAGCCGACCTTGCCCCACGGGTTGCCGAGCCAGATGCTGCGCGGTCCCGGCCCCGGCGTGAAGTCGAGATCGCCCGGGGCAAGCCGCGACAAGCCGAGCGCTGACAGCAGCGGCCGCATCGGCAGATACTCCCCGTACGGGACGAGGTGGGCCTTGTCATAGCGCCCGATGATCCGACCGCCGGGCCCCAGCGCGTAGATGCTGTTCTCGGCGCGCAAGCCGCTACCGCCATTCGTCCGTTGGACCGCGATGCCACCGGTCAGCAGCCGGTCGCCGGGGCCGAGCAGGCTGGTTGCACGGATGCGCTGGAATTGCGCGAAGGCTTGCCGGTCAGGGGAGCGCGCGTCCTCCAGCGGTTCGGTGATCGCCGCCTCGGGCCACAGGATGAGGCGCGGCTCGGCCGTCGCCGGGCCGGTCAGCTGGGCAAGGCGCTGCGCGGCTTCCTCGTCGAAGCCGGGACGCCACTTGTCCTCCTGGCCGATGTTCGGCTGGACGATGCGCGCGTTGAGCACCGTCAGCGGATCGTCGGGAACGGGCGAGGAGGGCAGCGCCCACAAGAGCGCGGTGATGCCGAGGATCACGACCAGCGGCAGCCAGCGCTTGTAAAGCTCCAGCCACACGGCTCCGCCCAGGAGGACGACCAGGCCGGACAGCGCGTAGGTCCCGATCAGCGGGCTGATGGTGATCAGCGGCGTCGGCACGAGCACAGCCGCCGCCGGGTTCCACGGGAAGCCAGTGAAGAAGCTCCCGCGCATCCACTCGGTGATGGTCCACGCACCGGCGAGGATCAGCAGCAGCGCGAGCCGGTTCTTGCGGCCGAACTTCCACGCGATGCCGGTCGCGATCGCGGGATAGACGGCGAGGTAGATCGACAAGAGCACCACCGCGACCCAGCCGAGCCAGGCCGGCATCTTGGCCTGGAAGGTGAAGGCGGTGGCGATCCAGTTGAGGCCGACGGCGAATTGTCCGAAGCCGAACGCCCAGCCAATGAGCAGCGCGCGCCAGCGGTTCTCGGCGCGGCTGATGAGCTCGAACAGCGCCGTGAAGGCGACGATCAGCAGCGGCCAAAGACCCGTCGGCTCGAATGCGAATGCGGAAATCGCTCCGATGACGAAAGCGACGAGCGCGGGGTACTTCGCGACGCGCTCGAAATACCGCAAACGCGACATCGTTATGCGCGCCTGAATCGAGTTTGAGTCTGCACCCGCGCCCCCACCATGGCTTCCGCAAACAGCATTGGCAGCGCTCATGCCCCAAGAGACGGGCGCTAGGACAGAAGATTCTATCGTCAGCCGGTGGCGGTCACTCGCCAGACCGTATTGCCGACATCGTCGGCGACCAGCAGCGAGCCGTCGCCGGCGATCTGCACGCCGACCGGGCGCCCATAATATTTGTCGTTGACCCTGAAGCCGCTGAGGACGTCGGTCGGCATCCCCGACGGTTGCGGTCCTCCGAACGGAATGAAGACCACCTTGCTACCGCTCGGTGGGCTCCGGTTCCACGAACCGTGCTCGCCGACAAAGGCTCCTCGAGCGAAGGCCGGGCCGAGCCGCTGCCCGGTGCTGAACGCCAGGCCGAGCGCGGCGACGTGGGCACCTACCGCAAAATCCGGCGCAATGGCGCGCGCCACGAGGTCGGGCCGCGGCGGTTTGACGCGAACGTCCACATGCTGGCCGTAATAGCTGTACGGCCAGCCGTAGAAGGCGCCGTCGCGGACCGAAGTGATGTAATCGGGCACGAGGTCGCTGCCGATCTCATCCCGCTCGTTGACCGCGGCCCACAGCGCGCCGCTCCACGGGTTGAACGCAATTGCTGCCGGGTTGCGAAGGCCACCTGCGAAGATTCGCTTTGCGCCTGTTCGCGGGTCGATCTGCCAAATGGCGGCGCGCCCCTCCTCCATCGCCATGCCGTTCTCGCCGACGTTGCTGTTCGAGCCGACGCCGACATAGAGCCAGCGGCCGTCTGGCGAAGCGACGAGCGACTTGGTCCAGTGATGGTTGCGGCCCGATGGAAGTGCCGCGACGATCCGAGGTGAAGCGCTGACGATTGTCGTGCCCGGCGTGAACGGGACCGCGATGAGCGAATCCGCGTTGGCGACGAACAGCTCTCTCCCGAGCAGCGCCATGCCGAATGGCGACCTTAGGCCGCTCAGCAGCGTCGAGCGGACCTCGGCGACGCCGTCGCCGTCAGCGTCGCGGAGCAAGGTGATGCGGTTTGCGCTCGGCACGTCGCTGCCGGCCTTCTTTTTGAACTTCTTGAAGAAATACCCCTTGATTCCCGGCGGTCCGGGGTCCGTTCCGGGACCGTTGGTCTCCGCCACCAGCACGTCGCCATTGGGCAGGACGTACAGCGAGCGCGGGTGGTCGAGTCCACTCGCAAAGGCGCCCACGTTGAGCCCGGGGGCGGCCACCGGCGCGGTGCCGGCCGGCCAGCCGGCGGCTTTCGCGACATTGACGTTGGGGCTGATGACATGCTCGGGCGGCGGTAACTGGGGCCGGGCGCCGATCCCGGCTTCGAGCGGAAGCCGGGCGGGGCCGGCACAAGCGGCGAGCGCAAGGCACATCAAGGGCGTGGCGATGCGTTTCATCGGTATCTCCGATCGTTCGACAGCCACCCGCTCTGATCCTTTGTTGCGGTTCCTTCCGGACAAGTTCAAACCGCCAGGGCAATGACCCTGCCGCCGTTCCACCTTGCCTTCCCCGTGGACGATCTCGCGGCGGCGCGGGCCTTCTATGGCGGGCTGCTCGGCTGTCCCGAGGGGCGCAGCGCCGGCCATTGGGTCGACTTCGACCTCCACGGTCACCAGATCGTCGCGCACCTCGCGCCCGACGCCGCGGTTGCGCGAGCGACCAACCCGGTCGACGGGGACGAGGTACCGGTGCCGCACTTCGGCCTCGTCCTGCCGATGGACACATGGAAGGCGCTGGCCGAACGGCTGGAGCGGGCGGACGTCGAGTTCGTGATCCCGCCGACGGTGCGCTTCCCCGGAGAGCCGGGCGAGCAGGCGACGATGTTCCTGCTCGATCCTGCCGGCAATGCCCTTGAATTCAAGGCGATGGCCGACCCGGCGAAGTTGTTCGCGAAGGCCTAGTCGGCCTGGGGCTGATCCTCCGGTGCGTGGAGGCGCACGCGCTTGATCCGCTTGCCGTCGGCATCCACGCTTTCCAGGCGCCAGCCGGAGGGATGGCGAACGGATTCCCCCGGTTGCAGGATACGCCCGGCGAGGAGGAAGGTGAGGCCGCCGACGGTGTCGACTTCGTCGTCTTCGGCCGACAGCCGCGTGTCGACCGCGCTCTGCAACTCCTCGAGCTCGAGCCGCGCGTCGGCTTCCCACAGGCCGTCGTCGAGCAACGTCAGCATCCCCGCTTCGGCCTCGTCGTGCTCGTCCTCGATGTCGCCGACGATCTCTTCGACCACGTCCTCGATGGTCACGAGCCCTTCGGTCCCGCCGAACTCGTCGACGACGATGGCGAGGTGGACGTGGCCGACGCGCATCTGCGTCAGGAGGTCGATGACGCCCATCGATTCGGGCACGAACAGCGGCTCGCGCATCAAGCTGTCGAGCGAGCGGTCGCGGGCCGGATCGACGCTGGCCATGAACACGTCCTTGATGTGGATCATGCCGATCACTTCATCGAGGCTCTCGCCATAGACGGGGAGGCGGCTGTGCCCGGCATCGGCGAAGGCCCGCACGAGATCGTCGAAGCTGATGGTCGAGGGGACCGCGATGATGTCGCCGCGCGTCACGCAGATGTCGCCCGCGGTCTGGTCGCCGAAGTTCAAGAGGTTGCGCAGCATCTGCCGCTCGGACGAGCTCAAGTCGCCGGCGACCGGCTGCGACCCCTGGCTCTCCTCGGCTTCGTCGATCGCATCCTCGATCTGGTCGCGCAGCGTCGGCTCGGCGTCCCCGCCGAAGATGAGATGCTGGATCCCGCGCCATAAGCGCGAGCCGCCGTCATCGTCTTGCCGCGTCGCCATCAATGCTGCTCGTAAGGATTGGCGATACCCAGCCTGGCGAGCGCGCGGACCTCGCGCGTCTCCATTTCCGCCGCGTCGGAATCGTGCAGATGATCGTAACCGAGCAGATGAAGCGTGCCGTGCACCAGGAGGTGCGCCGCATGGTCTTCAAAAGACACGCCTTTTTCTTCGGCTTCGATTTCGCAGACGTCGTGAGCGAGGATTATATCGCCCAGCAATAATTCCTTCTCGGCAACATTTTCATTCTGCAATTCGTAGGTTTCGGCCATCGGAAAGGACAAGACGTTGGTCGGTTTGTCCTTGCCGCGCCACTTGGCGTTGAGCGCACGGACATGATCGTCGCTGGTCAGGCAGACCGAGATTTCGACCGGCCGCCCGGTCATGGCAAGATCGGGAAAGGCGCTCTCCGCGATCGCCGCTTCGGCCGCCTTGCGGACGAGGGGCGCCCAGGGGCGGCTACTGTCCCATTCCTCGTCGGTGTCGAGGGCGATCTCGAGCATCATCGGTCGGGGCCTTCATAGGCCTCGACGATGCGTCCGACGAGTGGGTGGCGAACAACGTCGGCGGCGCCGAAGCGGATGACGGCAATGCCCTTGACCCGCTCCAGCCGCGAGACTGCGTCGGCCAGGCCCGACTTGCCCGGATCGGGCAGGTCGACCTGGTGCGGGTCGCCGCAGATCACCATCCGGCTGCGCATGCCGAAGCGCGTCAAAAACATCTTCATCTGCAGCGGCGTGGTGTTCTGCGCCTCGTCGAGGATGATGAAGGCGTCGTTCAAGGTGCGGCCGCGCATGAAGGCGATCGGCGCGATCTCGATCTCTCCGCTGGCGATGCGGCGCTCGACCTGCTCGGTCGGGAGCATGTCGTAGAGCGCGTCGTAAAGCGGGCGGAGGTAGGGGTCGACTTTCTCCTTCATGTCGCCGGGAAGGAAACCCAAACGCTCGCCGGCCTCGACCGCGGGCCGCGACAGGATCAGCCGGTCGACGCTGCCGCTGATCAGCTGCGAGACCGCCTGCGCGACCGCGAGATAGGTCTTGCCGGTGCCCGCGGGGCCGAGCGCGAAGATCATCTCGTCGCGCGCCAGCGCCTCCATGTAGGGCGTCTGCGTCGCCGAGCGCGGGACGATCGTCTTCTTGCGCGTCCGGATCATGACCTTGGGCGCCGAGGTCACCTCGTCGGCGATGATCCCGTCAAGGTTGGGCTGTGCGGCCATGCCGAGCACCGCCTCGACCGCTTCGGCATCGACGTCGTGGCCGGAATCGAGCCGGTTGTAGAGGCCGACCAGCACGTCGCGGGCGCGGGCCGCGGCATCGGGCTCGCCTTCGATCTGCACGCGGTTGCC
>DATEIK010000211.1:0-3565 GCA_035279065.1 Sphingomicrobium sp.
CATCGAGCAGTACATCCAGATGGGGATCGACGAAGGCGCGGAGCTGGTGGTCGACGGCCGCGGCTTCATGCTCCAGGGCCACGAGGAGGGCTTCTTCGTCGGCCCGACCTTCTTCGACCACGTCAAGCCGAGCATGAAGAGTTACCAGGACGAGATTTTCGGGCCGGTGCTGCAGATGGTCCGCGCGCCGGACTTCGAAACCGCGCTCAAGCTCCCGTCGCAGCATGACTACGGCAATGGCGTCGCGATCTTCACCCGCAACGGCCACGCCGCGCGCGAATTCACCGCGCGCGTCAATGTCGGGATGGTCGGCATCAACGTCCCGATCCCCGTGCCGGTCAGTTACCACAGCTTCGGCGGGTGGAAGCGGTCGGGCTTCGGCGACATCGGCCAGTACGGGATGGAAGGCCTCAGGTTCTGGACCAAGAACAAGGTCGTGACCCAGCGCTGGCCCGACGGTTTCGTCGATGCCGGCGACAAGGCGGCGTTCCACATCCCGACCTTCGGCTAATCCCGAAGGGATACGCCTGAGGCCTAACAGCGTTGGAGCGTCATGCTCCGCGCCATCGGCCCAATCGTCGCGTTCGCCCTGATGGCCACCGTGGTCGCGTGCAGCGGGCGCGACCCGGTCGCCGACGGCGCCAATAACGTCACCGGATTGCCGGCCGCGAACGCCAACGCCCCGAGCCCTCCCGACGGTTCTCCGCCCGCGAACGCAACCGCGCCGGCCGAACCGGCTGCCCCGTCGAGCAAGATCCCGGCCGCGCTCCAGGGCCGCTGGGGCCTGACGCCCGGCGACTGCACGTCGGCGCTCGGCGACGCCAAAGGCCTGCTCGTCGTCAACGACAGCGAGCTGCGCTTCTATGAATCCCGCGCGGTCCCCGGCGCCAACGCGCAGGCCGATGGAGATTCGATCAGCGGAACATTTGACTTTACCGGCGAGGGCCAATCGTGGTCCAAGTTCGAAGCGCTCAAGCTCCAGGGTCGCGATCTTGTGCGTACCGAGACCAAACCAGCAGCGAGCTTCACCTATGCGAAATGCTCTTAAGGTCCTGACCACATCGATAGCGCTGGCGGGGTTGGGCGCCTGCAACAAGCAGGAGCCGCAGACTGACCAGAATGTCGCGATCGACATCAATACGGTTTCGCCCAACGACATCGAGGCGCTGCCCCCGGACGAAAGCAGCGGAACGCCCTCCGACCAGCTCGCCAACGGCGACGACAACCCCGACGTCAACGACCTCAACGCGGCGAGCAACTCCTACTGAGCGAGGATGCGATGAAGCTCTATTATTCCCCGGGCGCCTGCTCCCAGGCTCCGCACATCCTGCTCCACGAGATCGGGCTTGCGCATGACACCGCGCGGGTCGACCTCAAGAGCAAGACGGTCGAGGACGGGCGGTCGTACCTCCAGGTCAATCCCAAGGGCTCGGTCCCGGCGCTCGAGCTCGACAATGGCGACGTGCTGACCGAGAACGCGGTCATCCTTCAGTACCTCGGCGACCGCGCCGCCTCGGACGTGCTGCCGCCGGTCGGCCAGTTCCGTCGCTACCGCGTGCTCGAAATGGTCAATTTCATCACCACCGAGGTGCACAAGAGCTTCTCGCCGCTGTTCAACCGCAACGCCGGCGACGAGACGAAGCGCTTCTTCCGCGAGCAGCTTCGCCACAAGCTCGATTATGTCGACGGCAAGATCGGCGCCGGTCCGTTTGCGCTGGGCGACACGCTGACCATCGCCGACCCCTATCTGTTCGTGATGACGCGCTGGGCCGACGCGATGCTCGGCCTCGACAGTTGGCCCAACCTCGCCGCCTTCCATGGGCGGATGATGGAGCGCCCGTCGGTCCGCCACGTGCTGCGCTTCGAAGGATTGCTCAAAGAGGAAGTCGCGGGCTAGAGCGCCCGCGCGATGACGCAATTCGATCTCACCGACGACCAGCTCCAGATCCAGGAGATGGCGCGCAAGTTCACCGCGGACGCGATCACGCCGTTCGCCGCCGAATGGGACGAAAAGCACATCTTCCCGCGCGACACGATCCGCGAGGCCGCCGAGCTCGGCTTCGGCGCGATCTACGTCAGCGAGGAATCGGGCGGCATCGGGCTCGGGCGCCTCGAGGCCGCGCTCATCATGGAGGCGATGGCCTACGGCTGCCCCTCAACCAGCGCCTTCATCTCGATCCACAACATGGCGAGCTGGATGATCGACCGCTTCGGCTCGGCCGAAGTGAAGCAGAAATACCTGCCGTCGATGATCACCATGGAGCGCATGGGCAGCTATTGCCTGACCGAGCCATCGTCGGGATCGGATGCGGCGGCGCTAAAGACGAAGGCGGTGCTCGACGGTGACCATTATGTCGTCTCCGGCTCCAAGGCCTTCATTTCCGGTGGCGGCGAAAATGAAGTCTATGTGACGATGGCGCGCACCGGCGTTGAAGGGCCCAAGGGCATCACGGCGCTGGTCATCGAGAAGGACATGAAGGGCGTCAGCTTCGGCGCCCAGGAAAAGAAGCTCGGCTGGCATTCGCAGCCGACCGCGCAGGTCAATTTCGACGAGGTCCGCGTGCCGGTCGCCAACCGCGTCGGCGCCGAGGGCGAGGGCTTTCGCATCGCGATGATGGGCCTCGACGGCGGGCGTCTGAACATCGGCGCCTGCTCCTTGGGCGGAGCGCAGCGCTGCCTCGACGAAGCGGTCAAATATACCAAGGAGCGCAAGCAGTTCGGGCAGCCGATCGCCGACTTCCAGGCAACCCAGTTCACGCTCGCCGACATGGAAACCGAGCTCCAGGCCGCGCGCTATCTGCTCTACGTCGCGGCGGCCAAGGTTACCGCGAACGCGCCCGACAAGACCAGGTTCGCCGCCATGGCGAAGCGCCTCGCAACCGACAGCGGCTCGTCCATCGTCGACCGCGCGCTCCAGCTCCACGGCGGCTATGGCTATCTGATGGACTATCCGATCGAGCGCTTCTGGCGCGACCTTCGCGTCCACTCGATCCTCGAGGGCACCAACCAGGTCATGCGGGTGATCGTCAGCCGCGACATGCTCCGCCAGTAGTGCCATGAAGAAGGCGCCGCTCCCGTTCGATCCCTTCGCGCTCGCGCAGGCCGCGGGCGAAGCCGCGATCGGGCTCGCCGCGCGCCCCGCCGAGCTGCTCAACGTCCAGCTCGAAGCGGCCAAGCAATGGAGCGATTTCTGGACCGACGCGCTCGCCGGCAAGGCATCCGAGAAGCCGCGCGACCGCCGCTTCTCTTCGCCCGAATGGCAGGACGATCCTTACTACCGGGCGATCCGCGATTCCTACCTGCTCGCTTCACGACAGCTCCGCGAAGCGGTTGGGCGAAGCGCCGGCGACGGCTCGAACGGCGCGATGGCGAAGTTCCTGCTCGACCAATATTTGAACGCCGTCGCGCCGAGCAACTTCGCGACCACCAATCCCGAGGTGGTGAAGCGGGTCAAGGATACCGGCGGCGCCAACCTCGTCCAGGGATTCCTGAACCTCCTCGAGGACGTGGGCAGCGGCAAGGGCATCGTCCAGCGCCGCACCGACCCCAATGCGTTCGAGAAGGG
>DATEIK010000212.1:0-7929 GCA_035279065.1 Sphingomicrobium sp.
TCATTTCGGCGACTTCCGCCCCTTCCTGGTCTTCAATGTCGGCGACGCCGCGATTAGCATTGCCGTGGTGATTCTGTTGCTGCGCGCGTTCCTGACCCCTAAGGAACGGACGAAGGGCGAGCCCCCCAAGGAGACTGTCGAACATGCGTAAAGCCATTTCCGCCCTGGTCGTCGTCGCGGCCGTGGCCACCAGCGGCTGCGCCGCGCTGAGCGGACGCCGCGCCGCGCCCGACGAGTTCGAGGTCGCGCGCAACGCGCCGCTGATCATCCCGCCCGACTTCAGCCTGGCGCCGCCGGTCGCCGGCACATCGGGCCTGACCCCGACCGATGCGCAGCAGCAGGCGATCGACGCTTTGTTCGGCGGCCCGGCGCCGCGCAGCCTGGGCGAGACCAGCCTGCTCGATGCGGCGGGACGCGACAGCGCGCAGTCGGGCATCCGCTCGACCGTCTGGGACCCGGACACGCGGATGGTCGACAAGGGTGCAACGACGCTGGCGATCCTCCAGGCGGCGCCGGCCGACACCAATATCGCCACGGCGCAGGCCGGGCAGTAAGAGCCAGGAAGGCAGAACGGGGACCAATGGCCGAAGAGACGCTTTCCGCGCGGCTGGTCGAGGTCGAATCGATGCTCGACCGCTCGCGCCGCCGGCTCGAGGAGGGCATGCGGCTGGTCGAGGACGCGCACAAGGTCCTGGGCGAGCTGCAGCAGGCGCTGATCGGCTCACCCCGCAGCGTTTCGCCCGAGGACAGCGAGGAAGCCGCCTCGCGGCTGCTCCAGTCCCTGAAGGCCAGCGGCAGCGACATGCCCGAGACTTTGTGCGGCGGGCGCCTGAGCGTCGACCAGGTGCAACGGCTGATCCGCATCGACGGCCATCCGATCGGCATCACCGAGATGGAATATCGCGTGCTCGAGCTGCTCGCCTTCGCGCGCAACAATGTCGTCACCCGCGCGATGCTGCTGAAGCACCTGTACCGCCGCGCCGACGACCAACCGCAGCCGAAGATCATCGACGTGTTCATCTCGAAGCTGCGCAAGAAATTGCGCAATGCATCGGGCGGGGCCGAGTTCATCGAGACGATCCCCCAGCGCGGCTGGATCCTGCGCGACGTCGACGCCACCAGCGGGGCCTGAGGCCCTCATCGTCATTGCGAGCGAAGCGAAGCAATCCAGCTGGATTGCCGCGTCGCCTTCGGCTCCTCGCGATGACAGGTTGAGATTCACACTTCGTTAGCCTTGCGCGCTTACTTCCCGTGCAATGCTGCATTTACTCGCCGACCAGACGCCCGAGCGCACCCCGCAACCCTATGCGGAGGCGGTCGCCCGGCTGGCGAGCATCCGCCACGCGCTGCGGCTGGTGCACACGCTCGGCGACGGGCCCTCGCCCGACCTGCCCGACGAGGATGAGGCGATCGCCTGCGCCTGGGACGAGGCGGACGATGCCGCCAAACGCCGCTTCGACCAGCGCTCGGCCAAGCTCGTCGGCGCCACCGCCGCGGGAGTCGAAGCACTGCTGGCGACGCGCGAGACCGGCGGGCGGCCGCATCCCGAGGCGAGCAAGTTCCTGGTCGACCAGATTCGCCGCGAGCTGGCGGACGTCGCCCGCGTCGTTTTAGATTAAGCGGGTCGCGCTTTAAGCAGGGCCTTGGGCCTTGGGCGTCGCCGGATCGGCGCCCCATTCGCTCCAGCTGCCATCGTACAGCCGCGTGTCGTCGTTGCCGATGAGGTGCGCCGCGAACAGCAAGGAATTTGCCGTGACGCCCGAGCCGCAGGTCGCGACGAACGGCCGTTCGGGGTCGATGCCGGCTTCGGCGAACAGGCGCCTGAGCTCGTCGACCGGCTTGAAGCGTCCGTCCTCGCGATAGAGCGCGCCGAACGGCAGGTTGCGGGCGCCGGGGATGTGGCCCGGTGCGATGCCGGGGCGCGGGTCGGGCTCACTGCCTTCGAACCGGCCCTTACCGCGCGCGTCGAGCAGCGGTGCCCCGGCGCCGGCCAGGATCTCGGGCTTGGTGACGATGCGGCCCGGCTCTCCCGCGTCGAAGCGCGCAGGGCGGAGCCGCGACTCGCCGCTTTCGGTCGGGCGCTCCTCCGCGAGCCATCTCTGGAAGCCGCCATCGAGGATCGCGACGCGGGGCGCACCGAACATGCGCAGCATCGACCAGCCCCGCGCCGCGGTGCGCAGCGGCGAATTGTCATAGACGACGATCCGGTCTTCGCGCCCGACGCCGAGCGCCGCCATGGCCGCGCCGAAGTCCGCTGCGCCGGGCATCGCGTGCGGCGCGGGGTTCGACTTGTCGGCCACCTCGTCGATGTCGAAGAAGACCGCGCCCGGAATGTGCGCCGCAAGATATTCGTCGCGGCCGCTGCGGGCGGTCGCAGCCATGTGCCAGCTCGAATCGACGATCCTCACATCGACCTCGCCGAGGTGAGCGGCGAGCCATTCGGTCGAGACGAGCGAGTCCATGTGCGTCAGCGCCTTTCGAGCAGGCCGATCTTGTGCAGCGTCGCAAGATAGTCCGCCACTTCGGATAGTGGCACCGATCCGATCGAGACGGCGAGCCGGTCGCGGATTGCCTGGACGGTCCTGCTGCCGTCGACCAGGTTGAGCGCCTCATAGGCGAAGGTCGCGCTGTCGTGCGGAGCGGGTCGATCGAGCAGCGCCGGGCGCGGCAGGCCCGCCGCCTTGAGCCGCTCGTCGAACCAGGAATAGCCGAAGCCCTCCATCGGGCCCTTGGGCTGGTCCTTGCGCCGGTACCGGATCGCCGCCCCGCCTTGCGCTGCGGGCCTGGCTCCGCTGGCCCCAACCGCGGTCGGAAGACTGCTCGCGAGGCCGAAGCGCGACAGCGAAGCCGCGTCGTCCGCTTCTGCGGAGGTGAGATAGTCCTCGGCCATGCCGGGCTCGACCGCGCTGTCGCGGAGCAAGGCGGCGCGGCGTTCGAGCATTTCGCTGCGCATCGCGCGCTCGAGCGCCGGCACCTGCGCCTGGTCGACATTAGCGAGATACCAGCCGGCCGCCGCGGCGATGAACATTGCCCGCTTCATCTTGGTCGCGTCGAGGTTGGACGGCAGGTCGCGCTGCGTATGGATGTAGCGATCGGGCCAGTCGGCAACGTAGATCACGGGCACGCGCCAGCTTCCTCCCGCCCACACGCCATGGTCGCTGCCCTCGGAAAAGCCGCCGACCTTCGCCTGCAACGCCCTTTTGTCGCCCTCGGGATCGATCAGCGGCCAATCGCCCTCCCCGCTGTCGGCGAAGACCATGGTTTCTTCATTGACCCAGCGCGCAATGGCAAAGGCGACGTCGCCGACGAAGTTCGGAAGGCTCGGCGGCGAACCTTCGACGCGGAGGATCGATTTGGTCTTCTCGGTGTCGCCGCCGATCATGTCGAGATGAATGGTCGCCAGCGTCCGGCGCGCGAACTCCGGCCGCGCGTTGAGCAGCGCAATCGTGCATTCAACCTCGCACGGCCAGATGAAGCGGATCGTTCGCAGCGGCTGCGGCAGGCGCTTCTCCGCCACCAGCCGGTTCAGCGTCCGCGCGATCTCGAGGATGCCGGCGCAGCCGCTGGCATTGTCATTGGCGCCCGGTGAGGGGTGGTCGAGGTGGCAGGAATAGACGATCTCGTGCGCCGGATCGCGCCCCGGGATCACCGCCGTCGGAATGAGATACTGCCCGGGCGAGCGCCCCGCATCGACGCGAGCGCGCAGGTGCACCGCCTCGCCCCTGGCCAGCCGGTTCTGCCAGGCGTGAGCGCGCGCCGGTGACACCATGAAGGCGAAGGTCGGGTTCTTCCAAGTGTCGAGATGCCCCCAGCGAATGAGGCTCTGATCCTCGCCCCACCAGGCGGTTTGCTGGTTCTGCGCCCAAGAGACAATTCCCGCGGCGCCATATTTGGTGACGGCGAGCGGTGCGACCGCGTCGGCCTGGTCAGACGCCAGCACGAGCTTTCCGCGCACCGACTTGCCCGCATAGTCGGCATCCTTGCTGCCCGCCCCGACGTCGACGAGCTCGGTTTCCGCCGCTCCACTGACGCTATCCTCGGCAAGCGTGATCGGCTGATCGTCCCAGGACGCGATCCGCTCGGCATCGACCCAGCTGCCGTTCTCGCGCTTCTGGTCCCACAGCTCGGCGAAGCGCGCGTTCCACGCCGGACGCGAGCGCTGCGTCCCATAAATTGCCACGCCGTCGGCGGGCAGCGCGATGGCGTCCACGCCGCTGAGGCCATCGGCCGCCAACTGGCTTCGAATGATCTCCGCCGCGGCGGCGTAAGGTTGCGAGCCGCGCATGCGGTGATGCATCGACAGCGCCTGCACCGTGCGCTTGGCCGCCGATCCCGAGATTTCGGAGGCTATGGCCGCGCCGGTCTCCTGGCCGATCAGCGGCGGCGCCTGCTGCGCGGCACAAGGCGCCGGAACCGCAAGCGCTAGCAACGGCAAGGCAATCCGTCTGATCACTGCGTCCCCCTCAGTTATTGGCGCAGGATAGGCGGCGAAGCGCGCTGCTGCTAGGGGCGCGCGGATGGAGACCAGCCACCTCGGCAAGGCCAGCGCGCTTCCCGCTTCCCCGGCGGAGGCGGTGCTGGATTACGTGTCCAATCCGCGGAAGGGCGCGCTGTACCTGGTGCGCTTCACCGCGCCCGAGTTCACGTCGCTCTGCCCGGTCACCGGCCAGCCGGACTTCGCGCATCTCGTGATCGACTATGCGCCGGGCGAGACGATCGTCGAATCGAAGAGCCTCAAGTTGTTCCTGTCCTCGTTCCGCAACCATTGCGGGTTCCACGAGGATGTGACGGTCGGCATCGGCCAGCGGCTCGCGGGAGAGATGAAGCCGCGATGGCTGAGGATCGGCGGATACTGGTACCCACGCGGCGGGATGCCGATCGACGTCTTCTGGCAAACGGCAGAGCCGCCGGAAGGGCTGTGGCTGCCCGACCAGGGGGTCGCGCCTTACCGAGGACGCGGTTAGCGGTAGGTCGCTTCCTGAGCGATGCCGTCGTCAGCGGGCGCTGGCGCGTCGGAAGCCCGGGACTTGGTCCACAAGTAAAGCGCACCGATCGCCGCGGCGAAGACGATGAGGCTGACCAGCATGACCGAGGGATAGGCCGGGACCAGCCCGAACACGCCCGCGCTGTCGGCTGACCCGGCGCGCTCGGCGCCGGCCACGGCGAAGGCATAGACCACGCCCATCAGGCTTTCGCCGACGATCAGCCCGGTCGCCATCAGCACGCCCATGCGCTCGGCGAAGGCCGGGCTGCGCGAAGTCATCGCCCAGCGATTGTAGAACCAGCCGAGCACGGCACCGAACGGGATCAGCAAATCGGCTTCAAGCGGCAAATAGATGCCCATGCCGATCGCCAGCGGCGGCAGGTGCAGGCGCTTGTTCGAGAAGCGCTTCAGCGCCTCGTCGATAATCACCGCGACGACGCCAATGATCGCCCCCTGCTGGATCATCGGCCAGTCGAGGTTCCCGCCGAGCACGCCCTGGGCAATCGTGGAAATGATCGCCGCCTGCGGCGCGGCGAGCGCCGTGTCCTTGGCGTTGGGCGCGCCCTGGAAGGTGAAGGCGGTGTTCATGAGGTCGAGGATCGGCGGAATGACGATCGCGCCGAACACCACGCCGAGGATCAGCGCGACCTGCTGCCGCCACGGGGTCGCGTCGACCAGCTGCCCGGTCTTCAGGTCCTGGAGGTTGTTGTTGGAGATGGTCGCGACGCCGAAGATGATCGCCGTCACGAACAGGGCGAAGGCGACCAGCGCCTTGGTCTCGTCGCCGCCGGCGCCCTGGAACAGAGCGGCGAGGATCAGCGAAATGCCGAGCACGGAGAGAATGCCGACGCCCGAAATCGGGCTGTTCGAGGCGCCGATCAGGCCGGCCATGTAGCCGCACACCGCGGCGATCACGACGCCGGCGATCAGCGTGTAGATGATGCTCAAGGTGATGGTCACGCCGGGCTCGGCGGCGATCGGCGCCGTGTTGCCGAACGCGTAGAGCAAAAGGCCGATCGGGATCATGGAGACGACGATGGTGGCGGTGACGATGCCGATCGGGATATCGCGCTCGGTGATCGGCAGCTCTTCGGCGCGGCCTGCCTTGCGCTCGCGATTGGCGGCCAGCGCGCCTTTGATCCCCGCGACGATCGGCCCGATGATCCTGAGCAAGGTCCAGATGGCGGCGACGCCGATGGTCCCCGCGCCGACCATCCGAGCCTTCTGGCGGAAGGCGGCGCCGACCAGCGTTTCGAGGTCCGGTGCCGCGATCTGGGAAACGAACGCCACATCCTGCGTCCAGTGCGGCACGATCACCACCCAGGTGATCAGCATGCCGACGACCATCGCCAGCCCGACCGCAACGCCGACCAGGTGCCCGACCCCGATCAAGGCCATCGACAGGCTGGCGGAAATCGCCGAGCCGCCGGTGCCGACGCGGAAGGTGCGCGCGGCGGTGTCGGTCAGCAGGCGGGTCTTGGCGAGGAAGAAATAGAGCGCGGCGACGAGCGTCGAGCCGCCGATCAGCACGAGGCCGCGGCGGTTCTCCTCGGCCCCGCCGACGCCCGAGCCGACTTTTAGCACTTCGGCGGCGGCCACGCCTTCGGGATAGGGCAGGTCAGTCCCGGTGACGAGCGCGCGCCTCAAGGGCACCGAGTACATCACGCCGAGGATTCCGCCGATGCCGATGACGGCGACCGACAGCCAGTAAGGGAAGCCCGTCCACCAGCCGACCATGATGAGGCCGGGCAGGACGAAGATGATCGCCGACAGCGTGCCCGCAGCCGACGCGATCGTCTGGACGATGTTGTTTTCCTGGATGGTTGCGTCGCGGAACGCCTTGAGCACGGCCATCGAGATGACCGCCGCCGGGATCGACGTCGCGAAGGTGATCCCGATCTTCAGGCCCAGATAGACATTGGCGGCCGTGAAGACGACGGTGATGAGGGCGCCGAGGATGATGCCGCGAACGGTCAGTTCCTTGACATGTCCGCCCGCGCGCAGTGCCGTCGTCGCCATCAACCTCTCCCCTTCATGAACCCTTGGCGCATTCGCCCGCCGGCGCCGGCGTCGAATGCCGCCGGATGGCCTGCCAGCGCCCTTCGTCGTGCACCCAGACGTCGGTCAGGAGCACGCAATCCTCGATGATCCTGCCGAGATATTTGACTCGCCAGCGCGCGAGCACCGTGCCGACCATCACGCTTTCGAGCGCGGTCGCATCGCGCACTTCGAGCTCGATCGCATCGACGTCGCGGCGCTGGATCGCTTCCAGCCATTCATCGCGGCCCATCATGAACGCGCCCGTGGCGCGCGAGCCGATCAGCACGAAATCCGGGTGAACCAGCGCGCGCAGCCGGTCCATGTCGCGCGTGCACAGTGCATCGCGCCATTCGTTCTCGAGCGCCTCGATCACTTCACGACTATGGTTCGCCACGCGTCCCTCTTTACGGCGGAAGAAAAAGAAAGCGAGTCGGCGACACGAGAGGCGTCGCGCGCGGGTACTTTGAAGTTCGCCCGTAACGAGTTAGGCTTCGGCCTCGACGACCGTGGTGCAAAGGTTGGGGGAGCTGGATATGTCCGACAACAGGCCGGAAGCAGAAGTCGACGTCACCCAGGAATGGCGCGCCACGCACGGCCAGAAGTCCGCCGCGACGCGGCTACGCATATTCGCGGCGATCGCCTGGCTGATCGCCATCGGCACCGAGATCGCCGGCGTGGTCCTCCTCCGCCAGCACAAGTTCGACCACGGCAATTTGCCGCTGTTGATCGGCCTGCTCGTCGCCATCGCGGTCTTCGCGATTGCCGGCAGCCTGATGTGGAAGGCGGCTAACAAGCACGACCCGGCCCGCGCATCCGACCAGGCTCGGTTCTTCTTCCAGAACCAACTCGGCGCGATCATCACCGTCATCGCGTTTCTGCCGCTCATTGTCCTGATCTTCATGGAC
>DATEIK010000213.1:0-2764 GCA_035279065.1 Sphingomicrobium sp.
GGCCGCAAGGTCAACAATCAGGGCTTCGGCCGCATCTGATTTCGCCGGGCGGCTTGCGGCCGCCGCAGGCGAGCCTAGCATCGCCTCTATGGACAAGTTCCCCTGCAGCGGCTGCGGTTGGGAAGTCGAGGGCGGCGTTCAAGGCTGCCGTGCGTGGTTTCACGCGCTCGTGGCCCGGGATTTCAGCGATGCGCTTTTCTTCCGCTCGCATCGCCTGCTCGTCGATACTTATAGCCTGCAGCATCCCGATGAATTTTGCGCTTCTGCGAAATCGCTTGTCGCTCACCTGTCCGGGCTTTGCGCCATTCTCGAAGCGGGTGCGTCCATGGCTGTGGGCCCAAGACACCTGCATCGCTGGCTCGATGGGAATCGCGTGCTCACCAAGCCGCCATTGCCGGACAGGCGCGGTGAACTGACGATTGCGGACCTGCCGCAAGGCGACGACCCGAGCGCGTGGGAAGCGGCCGTGCTGCGCTGGGCGAGGTCTACGTGGGATGCCTATGCGTCGGTTCATCCGACGGCGCGCGACTGGTTGCGACAGAGCGAGAATGCCTAGTCTTTCGCAGCTTCCGATTGCAGCTGGATGTAATTCTGCAAGCCCATCCGGGCGATCATCTCGAACTGCGTTTCGAGCATGTCGACATGATGCTCCTCGGTCGAAAGCACGTCGGTGAACAGGTCGCGGCTGACGAAGTCGTGGACCTTCTCGCAATAGGCCGCGCCGTCGCGGTACATCTTCACCGCTTCGTGCTCCGCCTCGAGGTCGGCCTTGAGGATCTCCTCGACATTCTCGCCGATGCGCAACCGCCCCAGCGCCTGGAAATTGGGCAGTCCATCGAGAAACAGGATGCGCTCGGCGAAGCGATCGGCATGCTTCATCTCGTCGATCGATTCCTGGCGCTCGAACTCGGCGAGCTTCTTGACGCCCCAATTGTCGAGCAGGCGATAGTGCAGCCAATATTGGTTGATCGCGGTCAGCTCGGCCTTGAGCGCCTCGTTGAGCAGCTCGAGGACCTTGGGATCGCCCTTCATTCGTCAGCCTCCGCCTAGTCGCGCGAAGGCCGATGCGCTGTCAGTGGGCGAGGGTCAAGTCAGGCGACGAGGCTGAGGCGCGGGCGCTTGCCGCGCTCCTCGTCGATGATGTCCTGCGCATAATCGAGACAGCAGCCGCACTGCGGCTCGCAGCCGAGGCAGGCATAGGCTTTCTCAGGCGTCGCCGCGCCAGCGCTCGCGGCCTTGCGCACGTCGCTCTCGGTCAGGCGGTTGCAAACGCAGACGATCATGATGGTCGTTATAAACGATAATGCGACTTATTCGCAACTAGAAAGTGCGGCTCCGCAGATGGCGCCGGGCGATGAAGGTCATCGGGACGGCGACAAGCACGAGATGCGCGAACGCCTGGGTGACGATCGACAGCATCTTGGGCGGCAGCGGCGAGTGAAACCGCAGCGGCACGATGAGCCAGTTCATCGCGAAATAGGTCACGACGCCCCAGGCGAGCGCGGTCCGCCACGGCGTGTCGAGCAGCGCCGGTCGTGCGCGCACCAGCAAAACGAAGATCGTGGCCATGATCGCCATCAGCACGAAATGGACCCCAAGCCCGAGGATCGCGCCGCCGCCGCCCATCTCCGTCGCGCTCGGGAAGGGGCCTGAGGCGACGAAGCGCAGCATGTCGGGAATGTGGCGGCCGAACGCGACCGTCAGGATCATCGCGAACAGGATGTCGAGCGTGCCCGATACGAGCGTCGACAGCGCGATCGTTTTCACGATTGGATTCGTCATGCGCTTTCCCCCCTTCAGCGATGTTCGCGCCGTATCACCAGCTTCAGCCCCGACCATATGTCGTCGACCGAACAGACCTTCACGTCGACCAGATGCATCGGCAGCGCAACCTCGCGGATGACGTCTTCGGTGATGTCGGTCGGAAACTTTGACGCGCGCTTGGGCCAACTGACCCAGATCATCCCCGCGCGCTCGAGGAGAGGCAGGAGCTGCCGCAGCTGCGCTTCGAGGTCTGTGCGTTCGGTCACGAAGATGTGCGCGGCGTCGATCGGAGCTTCGGCTCCGTTAAGAACGTGAAGCTCGAGCCCCTCCGCCGCAATCTCCCCGGCAACGCTGTCGGGCATCCCGTCGCGCCACGCGCGCATGCCGTCCTTAAGCGACAACTTCTTCGCCAGCGGCGTCCCGGAATAGCCTGACGGCATCAAGCGAGCCCCGCGTCGGCTCCCATTAGCTTCGGGAAGAAGCCTTCGTGCGCGGCGCGGAGGTCGGCGAGCGAGACGCTTTGCTCGCCGCCGCGGCCCACCAAGTCGAAGGTGATCGCGTTGCCGCCGGTCATTCCGATCGGCACGGTGAACAGCTGCGCCGCATTGGTTGCCGCACGAATTGCATCGGGATCGCGGGTGGTGACGACGTAACGGCCCTGGTCTTCGCCGAACAGGATCGCGCCCGGATTCGGGATCTCAGCAACAACCCTCATGGTCATGCCGATATTCCCGGCCAGCGCCATCTCGGCGACGGCGACGGCCGCGCCGCCGTCGGAACAGTCGTGGACGGCGGTGACCTGGCCTCTGGCAATCAGTTGCCGGACGCATTCGCCGGCGCGCTTTTCGACCGCGAGATCGACCCGTGGAGGCGCGCCTTCGCGGCGGCCATGACAGACATCGAGCCAGAGTGACTGGCCGACGTCGCCCTTGGTGTGGCCGATGAGGACGATGTGCTCCCCCTCGCCCTTGAACGCGATGGTCGCTGAAGCGCGCCAATC
>DATEIK010000214.1:0-3726 GCA_035279065.1 Sphingomicrobium sp.
CGGCCATAATCCTCGAGAAACCGCGCATAGGTCATCTTGCCCGACGGAAGCTCGAGCCATTTCGGCCACTTGCCGGTTTCGATCCCGACGCGGACCGCCATGTCGGCCCAGCTGGCCGTACTCCCTTCGGGGTAGCCGACCGCCGGCAAGCTCTTGTCTTCCCTCAGCGCATGCTCCGCGTCGGTCATGCAGGCGTCGACATCGCGGCCGGCGTCCTCGCCTTGCTGGAGCTTGGCGTAAACCAGCCAGATAAAGGGATGGCCGCATGCCGCCGGCCGCTCGTCGTGCTTGGACGGAATGTTGTGCACGCGAATCGCATTCAGGTTCGCCCGCTCGACCTCCGGCCACATGCCCATCGCCAGGAAGATGTGGGAGGTCATGTGCTGGGCGTGCGAGGAATCCGGCGCGATCTTGTCGTACAGCCGCGCGGCACGCAGCCCCAGCGGAGCGTGCGCGGGGTCGTCATAAGCGTGGATCAGGTAGTGCACGACGCCCGGGTGATGCATGTGCGTCGGGAACACCTCCTCCAGCATCGCCGCGGCCTTCATGTAATTCGCCGTATCTCGGGTCCCGTGCGATCGCCCCATGGTCGCCAGCGCGTCGAAGACCCGCGCCTCGAAATCGTTCGGATAGGACGCGTGGAGCGCGTCCATGCGATCCGCGTAAGCCTCATCGCGTTCGAACTTGGTGCCGGGGCCGTACAGCGCCTCGACGGCGCCCATCCACATCCGCTCCCGAGCGGTCTTCGTCCTGGCGATGCGCGCGGCCGGCGTCGGCCCGAGCCTCGCGAGAATCGCTCGCGCCTGATCGGTGTGTTGCTCGGCCCACAGCGTATAATTGTGGGCCATCGCTTCGCCCCAATAAGCGAGTGCGAAGCCCGGGTCGGCCTTCTGCGCGGCCTCAAAGGCTTCGATCGCCTCCGGATATTGGAAGTTGTGCAGCAGCTTGACGCCCTTGAGGAAGGGAGCCTGGGCTGCCGCATTGCCGCTGTTAGGGAACGACAGCTCACCGAGCTGGTCGCCGGACGGCATTTCCATTCCTTCGTGATGATGGCCGGCCATGGGGCGGTCGGGAACCTGTGCCAGCGCGATGGCCGACCACGAGCCGAAACTGCACGCGGCGGCCAGCAGAAGCACTCTCGATTTGCGCATCACGCCCTCCCCTATTGGGCAGGATCGAAGCTAACTCATTATCAGAGTTAGTAAAGCAACCGAAAGTTAAGCGGCGGCCCTCGCCTCTTCCTCGTCGCCAAGCATCCAGTCGACCGCGGCGCGCGCGTGAATGCCGGTCGTATCGTAAACCGGCAGCACGTTGGCGCGGACGTCGACGGCGAGCACCAGCTCGGTGCAGCCCAGGATCACCGCCTGCACCTTTTGCTTGGCGAGCTCGGTGATCAGCGTCTTCAGCTTGCGCTGGCTGTCGCGCACGACCCGGCCGGTCGCCAACTCCTCGAAAATGATCCGGTCGACTTCCTGCATCCACGAGGGCGCGAGCGGCGCCAAGGTAATGCCGCGCGCCTCCAGGCGCTCGCGGATGAACGGCTCGGTCATGGTGAAGCGTGAGCCGAGCAGGGCGACGCGGCTGCGGCGGTCGGCGATCAGCCGGTCGGCGGTCGCATCGGCGATATGCAGCACCGGAATCGAGACGGCCGCGACGACCGCGTCATAGGATTTGTGGGCGGTGTTGCAGGCGATCGCGATGCCTTCGGCGCCGCTTCCCTCCAGCCGTTTGGCCGCATCGACGATGATTTTGGCAATCCCGTCCCAGTCGCCAGACATTTCCATCGCTGCCATATGCGCGAAGTCGATGCTCTCGATGGCCAGCGCCGCGCTGTGCAGCCCGCCCAACCGCTGCGCCACGCGCCGGTTGATGTGGTCGTAGTAGAGCGCGGTCGACGACCAGCTCATGCCCCCGACGATGCCCAACTTGCGCACCCGTTCGTACCCCCGATTTGAAAGACACCCGCCGACGAGAATCGGCCCCACCGTCTTCTCCGCCCACTTGCGCGGCGCGGCAAGCCGGTAACGCGGGGTTTAGCACGAATTGAATCAAACTTGCGGCGAGCGGTTGCAAGCGCCCAGCGGACCGTCGAGAAGCGGGCCATGTCGCGCGGCTCGCAGACGAGCAATTCGGTGCTGCTGGTCCGCCCAGCCAGCTTCGGCTTTCATGCCGAGGCGGCGGCGTCCAATACATTCGCGGGTGCGGGTGACGGCGACGTCCAGGCGAAAGCGTTGGCCGAGTTCGAAGCACTCGCGAGACGGCTGAGCCAGGCGCGCATCAACACCCTCATTCTCGACGACACCCCCGATCCGGCCAAGCCCGACGCGGTGTTCCCCAACAACTGGGTGTCGTTCCACAGCGACGGGACGATCGTCCTCTACCCGATGGCGACCGCGGCGCGGCGGCTCGAGCGCAATCTCGACGCCATGACGTCACTTTTGACGAGCTCGGGCTTCGAAGTGCGACGCATAATCGACTTGACCGCGCACGAGCAGCAGGAGCGCTTCCTCGAAGGTACCGGCAGCCTGATCCTCGACCGGCCCCGCCGCCAGGCCTACGCCAGCCTCAGCCTGCGTACCGACCGCGACGCCATCGCGGAGTTCGACGAGCAGCTCGATTATTCGACGCTGGTGTTCGAGGCCGCGGATGCCGCCGGGCGCGCAATCTATCACACCAACGTGTTGATGAGCCTCGGGACGCGCTTCGCGATCCTCTGCACCGAGGCCGTCGCACCGGGCGCACGCGCGGCTCTCACTGCCGAGATCGAAGCCAGCGGGCGAGCCCTGATCGAGGTCGATTTCGAGCAGATGGGCCGCTTCGCCTGCAACCTCATCGAGCTCAAGAACCGCGACGGCGACCCGGTGATTGCGCTCTCCTCGACCGCGCTGGAAGCGTTCCGGCCGGACCAGCTTCGGACGCTGGAAGGTTTCGGCGAGCTCGCCGCAGTGCCGATCCCGACGATCGAAGCCGTCGGCGGCGGGAGCGTCCGCTGCATGATCGCGGACATTCACTTGCCCAGGCGTTAGCCGAGGGCTTTTACGATCTCTTCCACCATCTTCTTGGCGTCAGCTAGCAGCATCATCGTATTGTCGCGGTAGAACAGCTCATTATCGACGCCGGCATAGCCGACCCCGCCCATCGAGCGCTTCACGAACAGCACGGTGCGCGCTTTTTCGACGTCGAGCACCGGCATGCCGTAGATCGGCGATCCCTTGTCGGTCTTGGCGGCGGGGTTGGTTACGTCGTTGGCGCCGATGACGAAGGCGACGTCGGTCTGCGCGAACTCGCTGTTGATGTCCTCGAGCTCGAACACCTCATCATAGGGCACGTTGGCCTCGGCGAGCAGGACGTTCATGTGCCCCGGCATGCGTCCGGCAACCGGGTGGATCGCATATTTGACCCGCACGCCCTCTTTCTTGAGCCGGTCGGCCATTTCCTTGAGCGCATGCTGCGCCTGGCTGACCGCCATGCCGTAGCCGGGGACGATGATCACCTGGTCGGCCTGGCTCATCAGGAAGGCCGCGTCCTCGGCCGAACCGCGCTTATATGGACGGTCGATCGCTGCCGCTCCGCCCGCTGCGGCCGCATCGCCGCCGAAGCCGCCGGCGATGACCGAGATGAAGCTGCGGTTCATCGCCCGGCACATGATGTAGCTGAGGATCGCGCCCGAGCTGCCGACCAAAGCGCCGGTGATGATCATCGCGCTGTTGTGGAGCGTGAAGCCCA
>DATEIK010000215.1:0-13404 GCA_035279065.1 Sphingomicrobium sp.
TGAACCTCGCCGGCATCACGCTCGACCGCAAGGTGCTCGCCGACATCGCAATGCACGAGGCGGAAGCGTTCAGCGCGATCATCGCCCAGGCGAAGGGCGCGCTGGAGAAGAAGGCCGCTTAAGCCTTCTCCGCTAGGAACAAGGAAGGGCGTCGGAGCGATCCGGCGCCCTTTTCATTTGGGCTTGGCGGACAGCCGGCCGAGCAAGGATTGCGCGTTGCGGTTATTGAGGTCGAGCCGGATCGCCGCATTGGCCGCCTGTCGCGCCTCGTCGGGCAGTCCGGCGGCGTCCGCGACCATCCCGTGGACCGTCGCGGCGTCCGAGCTGTCTGGGAATCGGGCGGCGGTCCAGCGCGCAAGTGCCAGCGCCGCGGCCTGCTGCTTGTCGCGCAGCAGTCGAAGAGCGGTCCGCCAGCCGATCGTCTCGACATCTGCGTAGCGGTAGCGCGGATCGTCGGCGATTCGCGAGATGGCGGCAGGGTCCATCGCCGCTTGCTTGAACAGCCGCTCGTCGAGTTTCTGGTCGGGCGAGAAAACTACCGCCGCGTCAAGCGCCGGATCGCGGCCCGCAGCATAATCGCCGAAACGATAGCCCGGCGCCATATCCACGGGGATGTAGGGCCGCATGTCCTGCCCCGACTGCCAATATTTGATCGCCGTCCGCACGCTGATGCCGCTGTTGGGCATTTGGCTCTTGTAACCGTCGCCATAGTCGGTGGGGCTCGAGCTGGCGGGCTCGCCGACGAATACCGCGCCGGTCAGGCGGTCGAGGTCGTCGAGGACGAACTCGCTCGCGGAAAAAGTGCCGCGCGCGGTCAGCACGTAGAGCCGCGTGTCGGCGTCTTCGGCCTTGATCAGGTCGCGGACGAGGCCGGTGCGGAGATCGCCGTTGCCGCCCTGCGCGAGGCGCAGGTCGAGGACGATCGCCTGCGGATTCGTCGCGCTGGCCTTGGCCAGGATCTTGTCGCCGAATTGGCCGAGCGTCTCGCCGTCGACGTCCGCGATCATGTTGGCCTGTGCGTAAAGCGCGTGGCGGTCGGGAAGCTCCATCAGCCGGTGGTAGTCGAGCGGCGCCTGGAGCCACAGCGGCGGCCTGGCTGGATTGGCATCGAGCCACCCGGCCGGCGTAACCAGCGAAATATCTGTGTCCGGCGGCCAGGAGGGATCAATCCCGGCCGCCGGAAGCGTGACCGTCCATCGACGGCCGTCGCGTAAAAGATCGAGCGTGGCGCTGTTCCGGCTGGTCGACAACCCGACCGCTTCAAGGATATCCGGCATGGCCAGGTACAGGGGCGCGTAAAGCTTCGGCCCCATCGCATTGTCGCGAGAGGCCAGCTCCGAGACGCGCCGGACGGCCTCATCGACCGGAACGCCGCCGATCGCCTCCACCCGCGCGCCGAGCAGGTCGCGCTGCTCGGGCCGTGCGGCGCGGATGAACAGGCCGTCGTCAAACAAATAGAATTTCACCGGCAGCGACGCGAAGCCGAAGGCCGGGTCCTTGCGCGGCTCGACTCGGGTATGCCCGTCGCCGACCATCGCCGCGATGCGCATCATGCCGACGATGATGCGATTGCGCGGAAGGCTCGGGATCTGCCGGTCGAGTTCGGCGACCGCGCGCTCGAACGCCTCGCGCGAGACATGGTGATAGAGGTTGGCGTGGCGCCGCTGCAGCTCCGCGGCCATGAACCGCAAGTCCTCGCGCCATTGGTTCGCCGTGAGCTCTGGAGCGGGCTTGCCCGGCTGCGCCGCAGCCCCCGTCACCGAAAGCGCCAACAAGGCAGTCGCGAAGGCTGCCGCAATCCTGATACGCAATTCTAATCTCCTGCCGCCCAGCGGGGCCGTGGGAGCAGCAGGCGCTACAATTGTCGCGCGGCTTTCGACGAACGGGATGAACTAGGGCGCGACGGGTTCGCGTTCGAGGGCGGCGCGGTCCCAGTGGGCGAGGTCGGCGGCGAGGTCGTAGGTGGACTGGAAGAATTGGCTGAGCATGCGCTCGGGGTCGCTCGATGCGCGGACCTCGGCATAGGGCAGGACGAATTCGCCATAGGTTTCGTCGAACCTGCCGTGTGTTGGTGAACCGGCGCGGTAGCCATCCGGCTCGGGATAGATGTAGCTGTAGAAGAAGGGCTCGGCGGCGACGGCGCCGCCGGCCCAGAAGCCGGCGCTCGACACTTCATCGCTATAGGCTTCGCGGGTAATCCGGTCGGGCAAGCCGGGAACGCCCCCCGGATGTTTCGGCGCATCACGGCCCGAGAAACGGCTGACGGCCAGGTCGAAGCTGCCCCACCAGAAATGCACCGGGCTCGCCTTGCCGGTGAAGCCGGCACGGAAGCGGGCGAAGACGGGCAGCATCGCCGCCAGCGCCTCGCGGAAGCGCTCGGCGGAGTCGCGATCGTAATCGCGCCGCGAGGTGTCTTCGGCGAACGGGATCGCTCCTTCGATCTCGTTGGGCGTGCCGTTGAAATCCGACGGCAGGCCGTGCTGGTCAAGGATGGCGACCAGCCGCTTGTCGAGCGCGGCGACGCTACCCGCGTTGAGCGGAACCTCCTCGCGCGAGCCGTCGCTGACCCACAGCACCATCGCGTGGCGACACAGGTCGAGGGTCAATGTGAAGGTGCGGCCGTCGCCCGCTGCGGTCGGGAGGATGCCAAGGCCGCGGGCATTCGGCTGCAGCGCGACGTGCCAGCCGTGATTCATCCACGGCGCATGGGCGACGCGCAGCTTGCCGAGCATTTGCGCCGCGAGATGGAGCAGCGCGAGAGTCTCGTGGTCGCGTTCGACGCTGAGCTCGGGCCATGCAGCCATTCGAAACTTGTAGCCGTCATTGCGAGCGAAGCGAAGCAATCCAGACGTATATGGATTGCCGCGTCGCGTTCGGCTCCTCGCAATGACGGGGAGGGTTTCATTTTGCGGCGCGGCAAGGCTAGAGGCCGAGGCCCATGCCCGACGCTCTTCTCGACCGCATCGCCGCCGCCGGCTCGCTGGCCGAGCTCGAGCAGCTGCGCGTCGCTGCGCTCGGCAAACAGGGTGAGATCACGGCGAAGCTCAAGTCGCTGGGGTCGATGGAGCCGGACACGCGCGCGGCCGAAGCGCCCAAAATTCACGCGCTGCGCGAAGCGGTCACGACTGCGATCGCCGAGCGAAAGGCGGCGTTGGAGTCCGCGGACCTGGAGCAGCGGCTGGCGACCGAGCGGCTCGACCTGTCGCTGCCGGCGCCGGAAAGCCCGAGCGGCACGGTCCATCCCGTCAGCCAGGTGATGGACGAGCTCGCCGAAATCTTCGCCGACCTCGGCTTCGCGGTCGCTGAGGGGCCCGAGATCGAAACCCAATGGTACAATTTCACCGCGCTCAACATGCCGGAGAACCATCCGGCGCGGGCGATGCAGGACACTTTCTACCTCGAACCGCGCGCCGGCGAAGATGAGCCGCGGGTGCTGCGCACGCATACGTCGCCGGTGCAGATCCGCGCGGGGGAGGCACACGGCGCCCCGATCCGCATCATCGCGCCGGGCCGCGTGTACCGATCCGACAGCGACGCGACCCACACGCCGATGTTCCACCAGGTCGAGGGGCTCGTCATCGACAAGGGCATCACGCTCGGCCACCTCAAGTGGACGCTGGAGACGTTCGTCAAAGCCTTCTTCGAGCGCGACGACATCGCGATGCGCTTCCGCCCGTCCTATTTCCCCTTCACCGAGCCGTCGGCCGAGCTCGACGTCGGCTACACGCTGGATAAGGGCCGCCGCGTGGTCGGGGGCAGCGAAGGCTGGATGGAGATCCTCGGCAGCGGCATGGTCCACCCGCGCGTGATCGAGAACATCGGGCTCGACCCGGACGAATGGCAGGGCTTCGCCTTCGGCTGCGGCATCGACCGGCTGGCGATGCTCAAATACGGGATGGACGACCTGCGCGCCTTCTTCGACGGCGACATCCGCTGGCTCAAGCATTACGGCTTCCGCGCACTCGACGTGCCGACGCTGTCGGGCGGGGTCGGCGCATGAAATTCAGCGCTCCGCGCACCCCGGCGAAGTCCGGGGTCCAGCTTCGCTGTTGCTTGATTCTGGGCCCCGGATCGCAGTCCGGGGCACGAAAGGGCAAATCATGAAATTTTCCCTTTCGTGGCTGAAGGCGCACCTGGACACGGATGCTTCGGGCGAAGCGATTGCCGACAAGCTGACCGCGATCGGACTCGAGGTCGAAAGCCTCACCAACCCGGCCGAGGCACTCGCGCCGTTCAAGGTCGCGCGCGTGCTGACCGCCGAAAAGCATCCGCAGGCCGACAAGCTTCAGGTGCTCACCGTCGACGTCGGCACTGGTGAGAAAATCCAGGTCGTGTGCGGTGCGTCCAATGCCCGCGCCGGGCTGGTCGGCGTGTTCGGCGCTCCCGGCGATTACATCCCCGGCAGCGACATGACGCTCAAGGTCGCGGCGATCCGTGGCGTCGAATCGCGCGGCATGATGTGCTCGGCGCGCGAGCTTCAGCTCGGAGAAGACCATAGCGGGATCATCGAACTGCCCGAGGATGCGCCGGTCGGCAAAAGCTTCGTCGATTATGCGGAGCTCGGCGACCCCGTGTTCGACGTGAACGTCACGCCCAACCGGCAGGACTGCATGGGTGTGCGCGGCATTGCCCGCGATCTCGCCGCGGCCGGCATGGCGACCCTGAAGCCGCTCGCCGTGCCGCAGATCGAAGGCAGCTTCCCGTGCCCCGTCCCGATCACAATCGAGGACCCAGACGGCTGCCCGGCCTTCTTCGGACGCGCAGTGACAGGGCTCAAGAATGGCGCGTCGCCCGAGTGGATGCAGCGGCGCCTCAAGGCTGCGGGCCAGCGGCCGATCTCGGCGCTGGTCGACATCACCAATTATGTCATGCTGGAGCACGGACGACCGGCGCACGCGTACGACATCGCCAAGCTCAAGGGCGGCCTGACCGCGCGCGCGGCGAAGCCCGGCGAGAAGGTCTTGGCGCTCAACGAGAAGGAATATGCGCTCAAGCCGTTCATGACGGTCATCGCCGACGACGCCCAGGTCCACGACATCGGCGGGATCATGGGCGGCGAGGATTCGGGGGTCAGCGAATCGACGACCGAGGTGATGCTCGAGGTCGCTTACTTCACGCCCGAGAGGATCGCGCGGACCGGACAGGCGCTGGGCCTCACCAGCGACGCGCGCAGCCGCTTCGAGCGCGGGGTCGACCCGGCGTTCCTCGATGAGGGGCTGGCGATCCTCACCGGGCTGATCCTCGACATTTGTGGCGGGGAGCCCTCAGCGGTCATCCACGCCGGCACGGCGCCGGTCGAGCGCCGGACCATTGCCTTCGATTATGCGCGGACCAAGGCGCTGGGCGGGATCGACGTGCCGGAGGCCCGGCAGCGCGAGATCCTCGAAAGCCTCGGCTTCGAGCTTAAGGGGCACGAGGTTGCGATCCCGTCGTGGCGGCGTGACGTCGACGGTCCCGCGGACCTGGTCGAGGAGATCGCGCGGATCATTGGCTATGACCAGGTGCCGGCGACCCCGCTCGAGCGAACCGCCGGCGTGGCCAAGCCGACGGCGACGCGGCCGCAGCTGATCGAACGCCGGGTGCGACGGACCGCGGCGGCGCGCGGGCTCGACGAAGCGGTGACGTGGAGCTTCATTTCGGATGAGGAAGCTGAAGCATTCGGCGGCGGTGACTGGCGGCTGGCCAACCCGATCAGCGAGGACATGAAGGTGATGCGCCCGTCGCTGCTGCCTGGCCTGATCGCGGCGGCGCGGCGCAACCTCGACCGCGGCGCGGCCTCGGTCCGGCTGTTCGAGCTCGGCCGCCGCTACCTCGGCGACGCCGAGCATCCGACCCTGACCTTCCTGCTCGCCGGCGACAGGCAGGCGCGCGGCTGGCAGAGCGGCAAGGCGCAAGGCTTCGACGCCTTCGACGCCAAGGCCGAAGTGCTGGCGCTGCTCGACGCCGCCGGAGCGCCCGTCGCCAATTTGCAGGTCTTCCCCGATGCGGGCCCGACCTGGCACCCGGGCCGCTCGGCCAAACTCGGGCTCGGGCCGAAGACCATCGTCGCGAGCTTCGGCGAGCTTCACCCGAGCCTACAGAAGAGCCTCGACGCGCCGGCGGGAGCAGTCGCGGGCGAAATCTATCTCGACTCGATTCCCGCGCCGCGCGCGTCGGGCCATGCGCGCGCGGCCTACGCGCCGCCGGCGCTGCAGGCGATCACGCGCGATTTCGCTTTCGTCGTGCCGGCCGAACTAGCGGCCGACGCGCTAATCCGCGCGGTTCGCGGCAGCGACAAGACGGCCATCACCGACGTCCGCGTCTTCGACCGGTTCGAAGGGCCGGACGGCCTGTCGCTCGCGGTCGAAGTTACGCTCCAGCCCAGCGAGAAGAGCTTCACCGACCAACAGATCGGCGAGATCTCGAAGCGGATTATCGCGGCAGCGGAGAAGCTGGGCGCGGGCCTCAGGACCTAGTTCAGCGCATTGATCGCGGCGTGGACTCGGGCCTCGATCTCGTCGCGCTTGAGGCCCGGCGGGATGGTTGCGCCGATCCTGATCGTCACCGTGCCGGCCTGGTGAACGAGCCCGCGGCCCCATAGCCGGCCGCTGTCGACGGCGACCGGGACGACGGGCAAGCCCAGCGCGCGGTAGAGCGCGGCGAACCCCGACTTCAGCTCCGGCGTCTCGCCGACGCGGACCCGCGTCCCTTCGGGATAGATGATCACCGGACGGCCTGTCGCAATGGCCTGCTCGCCTTCGCTGACCAGATTGCGAAGCGCCTTGGCGCCCGCCGAGCGGTCGACCGGGATGACGCCATAACGCCGCGTCATCAGCCCGAAGAGAGGCAGATCGGCGAGCTCGCGCTTGATGACGATCACCGGCAGGTTCGACAGGCGCACCATCTCGATCGTTTCGAGCATCGATTCGTGCTTGACGGCGATGAGGTGCGGGCCGGGTGGGATCCGGCCTTCGACGCGGATGCGGATGTCGAGCACGTGGCGGGCGAGCCAGTGGCCAAGATCGACCCAGCTCAGCACCACCGCCAGTGTCGGCCTGCGCCCGAAGAGGGAAGCGACGATACCGACCACGACCCACAGCAGCGTCGCGGGGTAGAAGATCGCCGCGAAGAGCAGCGAACGAATAAGCGCCATCAGATGTCGGCCCAGACCGCCAGGCGGCGCAGCAGATATTTGTTATACTCGCCGAACAAGGTCAGGAAGCGCGGATCGGACCGGACCGCGTCGGTCACCAGCCGGTACTTGCCGCCGAGCACCTTCTCGAATTCGTAGCGAGCCCGGCGCATGTGCCAGTCGCTGGTGATTAGCCGCACCGATTTGAAATGGCGCTGCGCGAGCCAACGCCCGGCTTCTTCGGCATTGGAGCGGGTGTCGACCGATTCGCTGCCGAGGTCGACGCAGCATTTGACCAGCTTGTTGCTGCCCTTGATGCGGCGGGCGATGTCGGCCTTGGTGACCGAGGGGTCGGCGCCGGCGACCAGCAGGCGCTTCGCCTGATGATCGCGCAGCACTTCGATCGCATGCTCGATCCGTCCGGGTCCGCCGGTCAGCACGATAGCCGCGTCGGTTACCGCCGCGTCGGTCGCAGCCGGCTTCCCGAGCGTGAACGCGAACAGGATGAACCCGATCGCATAGGCCAGCAGCAGGAGGGCGACCGCGCGGCTGATCATAATTCCTCGCGCAATGTGGCGAGCACTGCGGAGCGGGCGACCAGGGTCGCCAGCATGGTCAGCGCCAGGGGGAGCAGAGCGAGGATGACGAGGTCCTTCGCGCCGAGCGTCGCGCCGCCGGTCAGCTGTCCCGCAAAGGCCGCCCCGGCAGCAAGAAACAGCAGGACGACCGCGGCCGCGGCAGCGCCAACAAGGCTACCCATTAGCGCGTCGATCGCGATCCGCCGCTGGAACAGGTGGGTCACCTGCATGTCCGTGGCGCCGACCCCGTGCATGACTTCGATGGTCGAGCGGTTGGTATCGAGCGCGCCCCGCGCGGCGAGGACCACGGCAGCGGCTGCGGCTGCGCTCAGCAGCAGGACGAGCCCGAGGGCGACCCATTGCAGCAGCCGGAGCGAACTCAGCAGCGGCTTGACGCTTTCGCGGTGCGCGGAGACGCGCGCGTCCGGCGCGAGTGCGGCGACTCGTTTCTCGACGGCGGCAAGGTCGGCGCCGGGACGAAGGTCGAAGTTGATCAGCGCCGGCACCGGCAAGTCGGCGCTGGACGCGGCCGGGCCAAGCCAGCGCTCTAGCGTGCGGCGCATTTCACTCTCGGGCACCGCTTCGGCGCTCATCACACCCGGCGTTGATTTCACTGCCTGCAAAAGGCCGCTGAGATCGCGCCCGCCGCCAGGAACCTCGACCGAGTAGCGCGCCTGGATTGCGCTGCCGAGCAGGCTCGCGGTGTTGGCGAGGGCCAGGCCGCTCGCCGCGATGAGCATGATCGAAAAGCTCATGATCGCGATCACCCAGGGCGTCGGGCCGCGGAGGCGCCCGCCGCTCAGCAGCCGCCGCTCAGCGGGCGAAGCGAAGAGCCACTTCATGCCTGGCCCTCGACTGCCGGCCGCGCCGGCGGGTTGCGGAGCGCGCCGGTGGGATCGGCAATGGAGCCGCCTTCCAGCCGGATCATCTGCGCCCCCGGAGTGGCGCCGATCAGCCCAACGTCGTGGGTCGCGACCACGATGGTGGTGCCGAGCCGATTGAGCGCCGTGAACAAATGCAGCAGCCGATGCGCCATTTCGGCGTCGACGTTGCCGGTCGGCTCGTCGGCGACGAGCAGGTCGGGACGGTTGATCACCGCACGGGCGATGGCGACCCGCTGCTGCTCACCGCCCGACAGTGTCGGCGGGCGCGCGCCGGTGCGATCGCCGAGGCCGACCCAGGCGAGCATCTCGCGCACCGCATTCTCGACTTCGCTTTCGGCCGTGCCGGCAATGCGCAGCGGCAAGGCGACGTTGTCGAATGCGGACAAGTGGCGGACCAGGCGGAAATCCTGGAACACGACGCCGATACGGCGGCGAAATGCGGGCAGCGCGTCGCGCGGCGCCTCGCTCAGCTCCTCGCCGAACAGCCGGATCCGGCCGCGCGTCGGGCGCTGCGCGAGGTAGAGCAGCTTGAGGAGCGACGTCTTGCCGGCCCCCGAGGGGCCGGTGAGGAAATAGAAGCCGCCGTTGGCAAGGCGGAAATCGAGGTCGCGCAGGACCTCGGCGCCGGTGCCGTAGCGCAGCCCCACGCTGTCGAATTCGGCGACCGATTCCAGCGTCTTTCCCCTCCATTGCAGCGAGCGCGCACCGTGCACGTCGCCTTGCCAAGCCCCGCGCATTCCTGTTTACCCTGTGAACACCGTCCCGGAAGAGGGTTTTGCGCGCAAGATGATCCTCACCTGCCCCAGCTGCGGCACGCAATATGTGGTGAAAGACGGCGCGATCCCGCCCGAAGGGCGCCAGGTTCGCTGCGCATCGTGCAAGCACAGCTGGCATGAGGACGCCCCCGCCATGGAGCTGACCGACGAGGTCCAGGCGGGCGCTGAGGATGAGCGCGCCGAGGACGAGGAGAGCATCGCCGAAGCGACGCTGATCGAGCCGCGCAGCGGACCCGAGCTCGAGGAGCGCGCTTACGAGGAGGCGATGATCGACGAGGAGGCTGCAGCCGAATCGCCCGCCGCGCCTGCGCCGGTCGCCCCCGCTGCCGAGCCCGCACCGGTCGAGGCGTCGGATTGGGAATCGCCGCCGGAGCCCGAAGCGGCCGACGAGGACTTCAGCCCGTTCGCCGCGCCCGACGAGGCAGCGCCACGACGATCGCGCGGGCCGTTCCTCACGCTGTTGATCGTCGCCATCGTGGTGGCCGCGCTCGCCGCGGCCTTCTGGTTCTTCGCTCCGCCCGAGTGGCAAGCTCGGGTCGGCCTCGGCACCGGTGGCGCGAGCCCGCTGGCGCTGGTCACCACGCATATGGATCGCCAGCAGCTCGAAAGCGGCAATGAGCTGTTGACCGTCACCGGCCGGGTCATCAACCCGACCTCGCGCGAGCAGGACGTGCCGCCGCTCCAGGCGCAGCTTCGCACCAAGACCGGGAAAGTGGTTTATAGCTGGGTGATTGCGCCGCCCGCACGAACGCTGGCGGCGGGGGCGAGCGCGAGCTTCAACAGCGCCGAAGTCAATGTCCCGCCTGGCGGCGACGAGCTGACCATCACACTCGGTTCGCCGAGAGCCTGAGCCCTACTCGAACTCGACGAGCCTCGCTGGAAAAACCTCCGCGCCTGGCCCGCGAACGACCGTTTGACGAGGGGGCGGCGCATCCCGGTCCCTCGGCTGGCCAAACCGAACTCGCACACCTGATACGATTTTGACGATCGCCCGCGCCTGCGCCGTCGCACCGGTCGGCGACCGGGCAGAATCGGGCGGCGGCAGGGCCAGGCTCGCGGCGAGAAGCAGCATCGCCCGGTGGTAACGCCGCGGCGCGGAAATGGTAAAGAAATCCTTAAGGGCGCGTCCCGCGATGACACGCTTTGGGCTGCGGCCGAGACGGCATTGCGCGCAATTTGCCCCTTTGCTAGAGGCGCCGCCTTGCCAGTGGCGGCCGCCGTTCGGGCGTGCCGGCTCTCTCCTGACGTGCGGTCGTGGCGGAACTGGTAGACGCGCAGCGTTGAGGTCGCTGTGGCCGAAAGGCCGTGGAAGTTCGAGTCTTCTCGACCGCACCAGATCTGAGCATGAACGAGCGCTCCTGCGATTGTGTCGCAAGAGCATTCTATTCGATCAGTTGAAACTTAGGGCGTGCCGGCGGGCGGCCCGGTGGCCGAAGCAATGACCGGCAAAGGGCGCACGGGGATGGAACCAAGGCGCGCAATCGCCTTGTCGGCGCTGATTGTCAGGCGCACGCCAAGGTCGGCGACGACCTTCGCCGCGAGCGCGGAGCTTTCGGCGACCCGAACCGTGTAAGTCCCGTAGGCGACGCGCTCGAACAGGAAGAAGCCATCGAAATCGCTGACCGCGGTGCCTGCGACCTTGCCCGAAGAATCGACCAACTCGAGTCCGAGCCCTTCGAAGCCGAGGCCGCCGCTCTTGACCACCGCGCCTTCGATGTCGCCGCCGCCGACCAGGCCGATCTGGACGTCGGCCGGCACTCCGGGCCGCGGCACCACGACTTGCAACAACTTCTCCGGCACGAGCATCGGGTCGGCGAGGCTGGTTTGGTCGAGCCCGACGGCGACCGGCACGTAGGGACTGAGGCCCCCGACCATGACGCTGCCTTTGGCGTCGGTCAGCCGGTCGGCGAGCGTGCTTCCGGTCGTCACCAGCGCGCCCTTTTCGAGCGGCTCGGACGGATCGCGCACGCCGTCGCCATTGAGGTCGCGATAGACCGTGGCCCGAACGGCGCCGGCCTGGGCAAGGGGGCGGCGCGACAGGCTGAGCCCGCGGCGCGGGTCGAGCGAAAAGTTGAGGTTGACGCCGAACGCCACCGAGCCGTCGGTCGCGGCCTCCCCGGTCAGGGCGATTGCCATCGAATCGAGCCGGCGGATTTGGCTGACCCGGGCGCGCCCCTGGTGGCTCAGCCGATCGTAGGTCAGCGCGCCTTCCCAATCGACGTCTTCCGACGCCGACCAGTAAGCGGACAGCTCGGCGGAACGGAATCGCGACACCGGCGCGACGTCGAAATCGACGCCGGCGCGCAGGCGCACGTCGCGGAAGCGGCCGGTTCCGATCAATCCGGCGGTGAGCTCGTCGGGCGGGGCCGGCCCGGACACCAGATATTGCTTCCGGTAGGTGAGGTCGGTCGCGAGGTTGAAGCGATTGAAATTGGCCGAAAGCCGCATCGCGGCGTCGAGCTGGCTCGAGCCGTCGCGGCGATCGGAATAATGGACGTCGGCATGTGCCGGCAGCACGGCGTGGCCGAGCTTGACCGGCAAGTCGAGCGTCCCCCGCAGCTCACGGACGCTCTCCTGCTTGCCGCCGCGCAAATGAAAATCATTTGCGAGAAGCGCCTCGGCGCTGACGTTGACCGGCCCGACCTTGCCCAGGATTTGCGCATGCGCGGCGATGCCGCCGTTCGATTCGCGAGCAGCGCCGACCTCGACCAGCGCGGCGCCGACCGAGCGGCGGACATTGCCTTCGAGGAACGTCAGCCGCTGGTCGTCGATCAGCATCATGCGCGCGAGCGCGCCGACCGACGTGCGGTCGTCGATCCCGTGCTCGACCGAGACGGCGGCCTGCGCCTTGGGCAGGACTTGCGTGTCCGGCGGCTTTTCCAGCGTGAAGAGGTCGCGGCCGGGCTGACTGACCCCCGCCCAGTACCAGGTCTTTCCCGCGGGCACGTTATCCTTGCCGATGTCGATCAGCTCGTCGCGCGTGCGGACCTGGCCCTGCGGCCCGTAGAGGATGATCTGGATCCGGTTCTGGCCGTACAAAAGCTGAACGTCGTCAAAGACATAGCGTTGGCTGCCGTTGGGCTTGGCGAATCCCAGAAGCTCGCCATTGCGGTAGATCTCGGCTTCCCACCCGGCGGGGAGGTCCCCCTCGAAATGAGTCCGGTCGAAGGCGGCCCGGACCGCGAGCGGGCGGTTGGTGACCACCGCGCCGCGGCCGCTCGCAACCGAGCCGGTCAGGCCGCTGTCGAAGCCCTCGACGTCGCCGAAGCCGAAATGGGTCGCCTTCAGCGGACCGAGCAGGCCGCCGTCGGGGTCGGACTGAAAGGCGCGCAGGCGCACCGTCCGCGGCATTCCCTTGGGGCTGGTGTTGATCTGCGCGTCGTACGACAAATGCGCGATCTCGCCCGCGGCGTAGATCGAGCTTTGCCGGTCGACCTTGACGCCGTCATGCGCGCGATAGGTGACGCCGGCGCTGACCACGAAGTCGAGGGCCGGTGCGCGCCACATCCGGTACGGGATGCGGACCTGCGGCAGGCTCTTCAAATCGAAGCTCGCCGGATGGATCTGCGCAGCGCGGCGCTGCCGCTCGACCGCGAGCTCGACGGGGAGCTTGGCTTCGGACTGCAGGACGAGCACCGAGCCGGCGGTCACCGGCTTCACCCCGATGCCGAACCAGCGCGACAGCGCGTTGGTCTGAATGCACCAGCCGTCCGCCGTCTCGCGGATCGTGCCCGGCGCGATCGCCTCGGCCTTGGCGCCGTAAGCGACGCTCATCGCGCCATAGTCAATCGCGATGCGGTTCGATTCCTTGAACGCCCAGCCGCTGGCCTTCTTCGCCGTCAGATCGATGCGCATCGGCACATCGAGCGCGGTCAGAAAGTCGCCTAAGACGACACATGTGCCTTCGGGCGTATTGTAGGCGCGCACGCCGTCGCCGAGCTTCAGCTGGCGGATGTTGACGTCAAGAAGGAACTGGTCCTCCGGGTCGGCGGTCCAGGATGCCGATGCCGGCGCGACCGGTGGCGCGGACGCGCCGACGGCGCCGCCGCATAGAG
>DATEIK010000216.1:0-11146 GCA_035279065.1 Sphingomicrobium sp.
TGCGCCTCGCCGGGCCAGGCGTGCAGCTACAAGATCGGCCACCTCGCCTGGATCCGCGCGCGCGAGGAAGCGCAGAAGACGCTTGGGGACAGGTTCGACCTGCGCCAATTCCACGAAGTGCTGCGCGACGGCGCGATGCCGCTGTCGATCCTCGAGCGGCGCATTCGCGAGCGCACAGCGGCGCAACTGGCCGGCACAAGCGCGCCGAAGCCCGGCGAACGCGGCTAGCGAGTCAGCGCTTCGGCCAACTCCGCGACCTCCAGCCAACGAAGCTCGGCGGCCTCGATCTCGGCGCGATTGCGCGCGATGCGCTCGGTCAGCTCGGCGAAGCGCTGGGGATCGCGGACGTAGAGGTCGGCATCGTGGAGCGCCGCCTCGTCCGCCGCGACCTCGGCCTCGAGCCGCTCGATCTCGCCGGGAAGACGATCGTAGTCGCGCTGATCCTTGTACGACAATTTGTGCCCCGGCGAAGGCCGGGGTCCAGGAGGCGAAGCCTGTTTTGAACTTCCCGCGCTTCGCGCGGCCTGGGCCCCGGCCTTCGCCGGGGAACGGACCGCCTCATACCGCTTGCGCACCCAATCCTCGTAACCGCCCGCGACGACGTCGACCCGGCCCGAGCCGTCGAGCCCCAGCGTGATCGTCACCGTGCGGTCGAGGAAGTCGCGGTCGTGGCTGACGATCAGTACCGTGCCTTCATAGTCCGCGATGACTTCCTGCAGCAGGTCGAGCGTCTCGAGGTCGAGGTCGTTGGTCGGCTCGTCGAGGACCAGCAGGTTCGCCTCGCGCGCGAACTCGCGGGCCAGTAGCAGCCGCGACCGCTCGCCGCCGGACAAAGATCCGACCGGCGCGTCCGCGAGCGCGGGATCGAACAGGAACTCTTTCAAATAGCCCTTGATGTGCTTCTTCGAGCCGCGGACCTCGATCCAGTCGCCGCCATGCGCGAGCACGTCGCGCACCCGCCGCTGCGGCTCCATCAGCCTGCGCTGCTGGTCGATGACGATCCCGCTCAAAGTTTTGGCGATCGTGACCTTGCCGCTGTCGGGCTCGAGTTCGCCGGTCATGAGCTTGAGAAGCGTCGTCTTCCCCGCCCCGTTGGGCCCAACGATCCCGATCCGGTCGCCGCGCTGGATGCGCAGCGTGAAGTCGCGGATGATCGCGCGGTCGCCGAAGCTCTTGCTCACGTCCTGTGCGTCGATCACCGTCTTCGATCGGACGTCGTCCTTCGCGAGCGCGAGCTTCGCCGTTCCCGCCGAGCCGAGCATCGCCGCACGCTGCGCCCGCATCTCGTGCAGCTTCGCCAACCGTCCCTGGTTGCGCCGCCGCCGCGCCGTGACTCCGCGCTGCAGCCAGTGCAGCTCGAGCTTCAATTTGGCGTCGAGCTTCTCCGCGGCGCGCGCCTCTTCCTCGTAGACCTGGCCGGTCCACGCCTCGAACCCGCCGAAGCCGATCTCGGCGCGCCGCAGCTGGCCGCGGTCCAGCCACAGGCAACTCTTCGTCAGCCGGGTCAGGAACGTCCGGTCGTGGCTGATGACGATGAACGCGCCGGTGAAGCGCTTCAGCCAGTCCTCGAGCCATTCGATCGCGCCCAGGTCGAGATGGTTGGTCGGCTCGTCGAGCAGCAGCACGTCCGGGTTTTGGGCGAGTGCCCGGGTGATCGCGGCGCGGCGCCGTTCGCCGCCGCTGGCCGTCGCCACGGGCCGCGCAAGGTCGATACCGAGCTGGTGCGCGATCGCCTCGGCCTCGTACGGCTCCGGCGCGTCGGCTCCGCCCAGCACCCAGTCGCGCAGCGTCTCGAACCCGCTCATCACCGGGTCCTGCTCAAGCAGCACGACGTGCGTTCCGGGAACGATCGTGCGCTTGCCCTCGTCGGTCTCGATGAGATTAGCAAGGCACTTGAGCAGCGTCGTCTTTCCCGCGCCATTGCGGCCGATCAGCGCGAGGCGGTCGCGTTCGCCGACGTACAGGTCGAGCCCGCGAAACAGCCAGCCTTCGCCCTGGATCAGCCCGAGCTTTTCGTAGGAGAGGACGGGTGCGGCCATTGCCGCGCCCTAGCCGCGCTCCGGCGTCAGCCCAAGCCTAAGTCTTGCGCGGCGCGTGAAAGGCGCTACAAATGTAGCTCACGTTTCGGTGGAGGGATGCTTTGCTTGCACGACTTGCCCTCGCGTTCCTGCTAGTGTCCGGCTCGCCCGCGGTCGCGCAAAATACTTTCGCAAGCTCTCCGATCGCGGCGATCGACGGTTACGTCACACCCTTCGTCGACACGAATAACTTCTCTGGTGTGGTCTTGGTCGCACGCGGCGGCGAAGCGGTGTTTGCCAAGGCCTACGGCTCCGCGGACCGCGAAGGCGGCGTCGCCAACGACCTCAGGACGCGTTTCCATATCGCATCGATGTCGATGCAGTTCACTGCGGCGGCCGCCCTGCGATTGATCGACGCTGGCAAGATGTCGCTCGACACACCCGTCTCCGATGTCGTCCCTGACTATCCGAATGGCCGAGCCATCACGGTCCGCCATTTGCTGACGCAGACGTCGGGCATCGCCGACATCAATGCGCAAGACGATTATAATGGGGTGCTGGCGCAGCATCAGACGCCGCAGTCACTGGTCAACCGGATGCGCGGCGTCGCGGCCCTGCGCGCGCCCGGCACCTACGAGCGCGAAGAGCATAGCGCCTACAATCTGCTCGCGCTGATCATCGAGCGGAAGACAGGCCTTTCCTTCGCGGACGCCGTGAGGGAGCTGGTCTTTACACCGCTCGCAATGGCCGACAGCGGCATCGACGACGATCGGGCCGAGGCGCGTTTGAACAGCGCGAAGGGATACAAGCCCATCGGATTGTACGACCTCGGCGCGGCGGAGCCGATCCACTGGTCGGCGAAGGCAGGCAACGGCTCGGCTTACGCGACCGCCGGCGACGAATTGAAGTTCGTCCAGGCGCTGGTCGGCACCGAATTCCTCAGCCCGAAGCTGCGCGACGCGACGTTCGACCTCGGCACGCGCGTAGGTTACGGCTGGTTCAAGTCGAACAGCACGCGCTTCGGCGAGCCGGTCTATTCGATGAACGGTCGGGCTCCGGGCTTCTCATCCGCGGTCGCATACTTCCCCCAACCAGCCCTGTTCGTTGTCGCGCTCAGCAACGTTTACGCCTCGGTTCCGGCCGACATGGCCTATGACATCGCCGCGCAAATGCTCGGGCGCCCTTACCAAGCCCTGACGCTCCAGAGGAGCACCGATCCGGCGGCGCTGAGCGGCCTTCCAGCCAGCTTCCAATTCGCCAAGGATTTTTATCAACCGAATGCGCTGGTCCGGTTGACCTCCGCCGATGGCGCTGTGACTCTGCACTGGCCCAGCGGGGATACGTCCGCACTCATCCCGCTGGGCAAGGATCGCTTCATCGATCGCAGCTATTGGGTGCCCGTCGAGTTTCAGCGCGATTCCGGCGGGGCAATCACGGCTCTGAAATACGATCGATTCACCGGCGAACCGACCAAGGGATAGGCTTACCCTCGCGATCCGTGTGACTTTGGCGCCACTGGTGCGTCACCTGAACGCCCGCCCCCATCGACATTCATAGCCTATTCAATGCGCCAGTGTAGAAAGGCGGGCGAAAGAGTCGCGTATATGACCATGCTTCGTACCCTTCTGCTCGCCGTCGGAATCGCCGTCGGCCTGACCAGCGCGCCGGCGCTGGCCGACCGTCCGCACCCTGATCGCGACCGCGATTCCCGCGTCGAGCGCACGTCCCCCGAGCGCGAGCAGCAGAGCGTGCTCGAAGCCACCCGCGAGGGCCGTTCGATGCCGCTGCCGATGCTCGAGCAGCGCGTCCTCCCCCGCATGGGCGGCGCCGACTATCTCGGGCCTGAATTCAACGGCGGCGTCTATCGCTTCAAGTTCATGCGCGACGGGCGCGTGATCTGGGTCGACGTCGATGCGCAGACGGGCCGCATCATCCGCCGCTCGCGCCCCTAAGCCCTAAAGTTCAACCTTCCTTCGGCGCCTTCTTCGCCGCGCGTTCCGCGATATTGGCGGACGGGTCGAGCCGCGAAATGATGTTCAGCGCATAATCGAGCTGGAAATCCTCGACGCCGCGGCTCTTGAGGCTCGCGGCGGTGACCATGAACCGCGGGTTCGGCGGATCGGAGTCGATCAGCAAGGCATCCTCGACCGGCGCGTCGGCGATGAGGTGCCGGCGAAGGTCGGCCTCGCGGACATCGTCACGGCGGCGCGTCCTTCGGTCGCCATCGGTCAGCTGCGGGACGTCGATATCGGGATCAATGCCCTCGCCCTGAATCGATCGGCCGGACGGCAGATAGTAAAGCTCGGTCGTCAGCCGGAGCGCCCGCTTGGGACCGATGGTCCAGACCGATTGAACCGATCCCTTGCCGAAGCTCGGCTCGCCGACGATCAGCGCGCGGTGGTGATCCTGGAGCGCGCCCGCGACGATCTCCGACGCTGAGGCCGTGCCGGCATCGACAAGGACGATGACCGGCTTCCCGTTCGCGAGGTCTCCTGGACGGGCGTAGTAATGCTGGATGTCGTCCTTGGTCCGGCCGCGCCGCGACACGATCTCGCCGCCGTCGAGAAACTGGTCGGCGATGTCGACGGCTTCCTCGAGGACCCCGCCGCCGTTCGACCTCAGGTCGAGGATGTAGCCCGCCGGGCCGCCGTGCGTGGCGCTGTTGATCGCCTCGATCGCCGAGCGCGTCTCGTCGCCCGCCTTGCCGTTGAAGATGTTGAGGTTGATGATCCCGACGTTCTTGCGGACCTCCCACTTGACCGGCTTCACCTCGATCACGCCGCGCGTGAGGGTCATCTCGATTGGCTTGTTCGTGCCTGCTCGGCGGATTGTCAGCGCGACCTTCGACCCAGGGTCGCCGCGCAGCTTCCCCGACGCTTCGTCGAGCTGCATGTCATAGATCAGCTGGCCGTTGATCCGGGTGATGAAGTCCTTGGGCTTGATCCCCGCTTTCTGCGCCGGCGCGCCTTCGGTGGTCGAAACGACGCGAAGGAACCCGCCGTCGATCGTGGTGACGACGCCAAGCCCCGCATAATCGCCGTCGTTCAGCGTCTGCAGCTCGTCGAAATCGCTGCCCTCGGCATAGCTCGAATGGGGGTCGAGCGCGGAGAGCATGCCGTCGATCGCGCCCTTGATCAGCGTGTGGTCGTCGACGTCCTTCACATATTTCGCCTTGACGCGCTCATAGACGTCCATGAACTTTTCGAGTTCTTCGATCTCGGTCTGGCTCGCGATCTGGGCCTGGGTCGCCGACGCCGAGGCATAGGCCGGGGGCGCGGCGACGAGCGCCGCCGAAACCAGCAGTGCGCGGATCAGACCTGTCTTCGGCATCGGGGACTCCTCATTTATCGACACCGGAAAATGACCGCGTTTCCCGCAAGAGCAAGCGCGTTTCGACCGGCGACGGATTGACATTTGCCCTGGCGTTCCCAGTTGGTGACGCTCGTTGCGGACAAGCAACCGTTCAGCTTCGCGCGTGTTTGAGAAGCAAATCGTTCACCAGGGGATGCGGATGCGCGTTCTGATCGTCGAAGATGAACCCAATCTCGGGCGGCAGCTGCGCTCGACGCTCGAAGGCGCCGGCTATGCGGTCGATCTCGCGACCGACGGCGAGGACGGCCATTATCTCGGCTCGACCGAGAGCTACGACGCGGTGATCCTCGATTTGGGGCTGCCCGAGATCGACGGCCTGACGGTGCTCGACCGTTGGCGCAAGGAAGGCCGGAAGATGCCGGTGCTCGTGCTGACTGCGCGCGACAGCTGGTCGGACAAGGTCGCCGGGCTTGATGCCGGGGCCGACGACTATCTCGCCAAGCCGTTCCAGACCGAGGAACTGATCGCCCGCCTGCGCGCGCTGATCCGCCGCTCATCGGGCAATGCCTCGTCCGAGCTGACCTCGGGCGACATCCGCCTCGACACGCGCTCAGGCAAGGTGACCAAAAGCGGCGAGCCGGTGAAGCTCACCGCGCAGGAATACAAGCTCCTCTCCTACCTCATGCATCACAAGGGTAAGGTGGTCAGCCGGACCGAGCTCATCGAGCACATCTACGACCAGGACTTTGACCGCGATTCCAACACCATCGAGGTGTTTGTCACCCGCATCCGCAAGAAGCTCGGACCCGACGTCATCACCACCATCCGCGGCCTCGGCTACAGCCTCGAAGAGCCCGAGGAAAAGCGGGCGTGAACCAGCACGCCCCCGCGGCTCCCGCCGCGGCGGCGGACGAGGCTGTCGCGGTTCCGAAGCCGGCACGGAACCGGCAGCGTACCGGCTCGCTGACCCGGCGCATCATCGGCGTCGCCGCGCTGTGGATCGCGGCGCTGCTGCTGATCGGCGGCTTCGCGCTCGACCGGGTGCTGACGCGCTCGATCGTCGACACTTTCGACACGCAGCTGGTCCGCGTCCTCAATTCCATGATCGCCGCGTCGGAAATCGGCCCGGACGGCGAAGTGCGCTTCAACCGCCCGCCCGCCGACCAGCAGTTCATCGAACCCTATTCGGGCCTCTACTTCCAGATCAGCGGCGCGGGCGCTGACACCTTCGCCTCGCGGTCGCTGTGGGACCGGCGGCTGCTCGTCTCCAACACCCACGACGATGTGAAGCCGCACCTCTACGACAGTAACGAATTCTCGAGCGCGGGCCATGCCGAGCCGCTGCGCATCGCCGAGCGTGACGCGATCCTGCCGGGCTCGAAGACCCGCTGGCGCTTCCAGGTCGCCCAGTCGCGCGAGACCATCGACGACCAGATCCGGCGCCTTCGCTCCACCCTGTTCTGGAGCTTCTTCGCGCTCGGCATCGGCCTCCTCGTGCTGGCCGCGCTGCAGACCTTCTACGGCTTGTGGCCGCTGCGCCGCGTGCGGCGCGAGGTCGCCTCGATCCGCTCGGGCGAGGAAACCCGGATCAGCCAGCAGTTCCCGACCGAAATTCGTCCCCTGACCGAGGAGATCAACCAGCTTCTCGCCCACAGCGAGGAGCAGGCCGAGGAAGCGCGCCGCCACGCCGGCAACCTCGCGCACGCGCTCAAGACCCCGCTCACGGTCATCACGAACGCCGCGACCGCACGCGCCCCGGACCTTGCCGACACGGTGTGCCGCGAGGCGCTCGTCATGCGCCGCCAGGTCGACCACCACCTCGCCCGCGCCCGCGCGATCGGCCGCCGTGCCTCGGCCCATTCGCGCGCCCGCGTCTGGGACAGCCTCGAGGCCGTGCAACGCGCGGTCGACCGGCTCTACGAGAACGTCACCGTCGACATCTCCGGCAATCACCAGGCCGAGGTTCGCGTGGAGCGCCAGGACCTCGACGAAATGCTTGGCAACCTCGTCGAGAATGCCGCCAAATATGGCGGCGGCCGGGTGTTCGTCACGGTCGAGCCGAAGGGCTCGACGGTCGATATCCTGATAGAGGACGACGGGCCCGGCATTCCCGAGGCCGATCGCGGCTCGCTCTTCACCCGCGGCGCACGGCTCGACACGACGGGCAAACCCGGTACGGGCCTCGGTCTTGCGATCGTCCGCGACGTCGCCGAAATCTATGGCGGCAAGGTCAAGCTCGAGGAAAGCGAGGACCTGGGCGGCCTGCTTGCCCGGCTGACGCTTCCTTCAGGCTGAGCCAGGCGGCCCGTTCGTCGAAAGAATTTTGACGAATCACCGACCGTCGGGCACTGAGCGTCCTCTTCCGGAGGGGACGTTCACCATGAAATTCAAGCTGTTGGCTTTCGCCACCGCGAGTCTCGTCGCGCTTGGCGCGACCGTCGAGGCCCAGCCCGCGGCCAAGCCCGCCTATGGCACCTGGGGGTACGACGCGACCGCCATGGATGCGTCGGTGAAGCCGGGCGACGATTTCTGGGCCTACGTCAACGGCAGCTGGGACAAGCGCGCGCAGATCGCCGCCGACCGGACCTATATCGGCATCGACTCCATCCTCAACGACCAGATCGACAAGGACGTCCGCGATATCGTGGAGGATCTCGCGAAGAACCCGGCGCAGTCGGGCAAAGTCGGCCAGCAGGTCGGTGATTTCTACGCGAGCTGGATGGACGAGGCCGCGATCGAGAAGCTCGGGACTGAGCCGCTGAAACCCTATCTCGCGAAGATCGACGCGGTGAAGAATCGCGGCGAGCTGATCGATTTGTTCTCAACACCGGGCTACCCCTCGCCCGTCGGCGTCACCATCTTCGCCGACGCGAAGGACCCGACCAAATATTCGGTCTATGCGTTTCAGGGCGGCCTCGGCCTGCCGAACCGCGATTATTACCTGCTGCAGGGCGAGAAATATGATGCCTACCGCAAGGCCTATCGCGCCTATCTGACGCACATCCAGGAGCTCGCGGGCATCCCCGATGCCGCGGCCAGGGCCGACCGCATCATCGCGCTCGAGACGAAGATTGCGAAGCTCCACTGGACGCCCGAGAAGAGCCGCGAGATCAAGCTCATCTACAACCCGATGACGCGCGCCAAGCTCAGCACGTTCGCGCCGCAGTTGCAGTGGAATCGCGCCCTCAACCACCTTGGGCTCGAAAAGGTCAATTCGGTGGTCGTCACCCAGACCACAGCGATCCAGGGCGAGGCGAAGCTGCTCCAGACGGTGCCGCTCAGCACGTGGAAGGAATGGACCGCCGCCCAATTCATCAGCAACAATGCGAACGTCCTGCCCAAGGCGTTCGACGACGCGCACTTCGGCTTTTACTCAAAAACGCTGAACGACGTTCAGACGCAGCGTGACCGCTGGAAGCGCGGCGTCACCATGGTCAATGACGCACTCGGCGAGGCGCTGGGCCAGGTCTATGTCGAACGCCACTATCCTGCGGAAAGCGATCGCCAGATGGGCGAACTGATCGGCGACATCCGCGCCGCGCTGCAGGAGAAGATCGAGAACAACAGCTGGATGGACCCGGCCACCAAGAAGGAGGCGGTGGCCAAGCTCGAGGCGTTCGACCCGCGCACCGGCCACCCGGCCAAGTACATCGATTACTCATCGATGGAGGTGCAGCGCGGCGACCTGTTCGGCAACAACATGCGCGCCAACCAGTTCGGCTGGGACCTGTTGCTGTCGCGCCTGCCCAAGCCGGTCGACCGCCAGCTGTGGGGCATGCTGCCGCAGACCAATAACGCTTATTACGACCCGACGCAGAACCAGATCACCTTCCCCGCCGCGATCTTGCAGCCGCCCTATTTCGACCCGAACGCCGACCCCGCTTCCAACTACGGCAGCATCGGCGCGACGATCGGCCACGAGATCGGGCACGGCTTTGACGATCAAGGCCGCCAGTTCGACGGCAAGGGCCGGTTGCGCGACTGGTGGACCCCGGCGAGCGCCAAGCTCTACACCGAGCGGGCGCAGCGGCTCGTCCAGCAGTTTAACGGCTATGAGCCGATCCCGGGCGTGCACATCAAGGGCCAGCTGACGCTCGGCGAGAACCTCGGCGACTTGGGTGGCCTCGAAGTCGCTTACGCCGCCTATCGCCGCTACGTCGCCAAGCACGGCGAGCCGCCGGTGATCGACGGGCTAACCGGCGACCAGCGCTTCTTCATCGCCTACGGCTACAGCTGGGAGATCAAGCAGCGCGAAGGCGCGCTGCGATCGCAATTGCTGACCAATGAGCACTCCCCGGGCAAGTACCGGGTCAACGGCATCGTCCGCAATTTTGACCCGTGGTACGCAGCGTTCAACGTCAAGCCCGGCGACAAGCTCTATCTGCCGCCCGATCAACGCGTCCACATCTGGCAGTAAGCTAGGCAGCGCGGCGCTGTCCCGCTAGGGCAGCGCCGTGACCGCGACCGTCCATCCGCTGAATGCCGCGCGCCAGCCGTCGCTTGACGCGCTGATGGCGCTCGTCGGCGCCGACATGAACGGCGTCAACGCTGTCATCCTCGAGCGGATGCAGAGCAAGGTAGCGCTGATCCCCGAGCTTGCCGGACACCTCATTGCCGGCGGGGGCAAGCGGATGCGGCCGATGCTGACCCTCGCCTGCGCGAGCCTGCTCGGTTACCCCGGCACGCGCCACCACAAGCTCGCCGCGGCGGTCGAGTTCATCCACACCGCGACGCTGCTCCACGACGATGTTGTCGACGGCTCGGGCATGCGCCGTGGCAAGCGCACCGCCAACCTCATCTGGGGCAATCCGGCGAGCGTCCTGGTCGGCGATTTCCTCTTTTCCCGCGCCTTCGAGCTGATGGTCGAGGACGGCAGCCTCAAGGTCCTGCGCATCCTCAGCCACGCCTCCGCCGTGATCGCCGAGGGTGAGGTCGAGCAGCTGACGGCGCAGCGCCGGATCGAGACCGACGAAGAGCAGTATCTGACCATAATCGGCGCCAAGACCGCCGCGCTGTTCGCCGCTGCGTGCCGGGTGGCGCCGGTCGTCGCCGAAGCCGACGAGGACGTCGAGCTCGCGCTCGAAAGCTACGGCAAGAACCTCGGCATCGCCTTCCAGCTGACCGACGACGTGATCGACTACGCCTCCGACACCGCGACCATGGGCAAGGGCGTCGGCGACGATTTCCGCGACGGCAAGATGACGCTGCCCGTGATCCTCGCCTACGCTCGAGGAAGCGCCGCGGACCGCGACTTCTGGCGCGCGGCGATCGGCGGCGAACGGCAGTCGGACGAAGATCTCGCCCAGGCGATCGCGCTGCTCCGCTCGAGCGGCGCGCTCGACGAAACGCTGGAGCATGCTCGGCAATATGCGCGCCGGGCGATCGACGCGCTCGCCAAGTTCGCGTCGAGCAAGGCGCGCTCGGCGCTGGTGGAGGCAGCCGAGTTCGCGGTCGCCCGCGCCTACTGACTGCGGCGCGTCACGCCCCAAAACAGGATCGCCTCGAGGATCGCGAACGCAGCGAGGAGCGCGTTCCCGGCCGCACTCCCGTAGCTGTCGGTGCCGAAGCGATAGGCGACGTAAAGTAGCACGATCATGCTCTGCAGCATGCCCGGTGCACCGACGCCGCGCAGCAGCGGGCTCCGGTGATAGCCGATCCAGAACGCCCAGCGCGCAAGCACCCAGACGATCGTCACGATGACGAGGATTTTGGCGCTCGCGTAGAGCCACAAGGCGAGCAGCCCCGCGGCGAAGACGACATATTGTTCGACCGTATTCGACAAGAAGCGAAAGTTCACGCGCATGCGCTTCGTCTCG
>DATEIK010000217.1:0-5325 GCA_035279065.1 Sphingomicrobium sp.
CCGGCGAGCTGAACGTGAAGCTGTGGGACGCGATCGAGCTCCAGCTCGGCGAGAACGGGCGGGTCGAATGCGTGGTCCGGTGGATCCGCGGCGACCGCCTGGGCCTCGAGTTCGCGCACGAAACGCGGCTCGATTGCAGCGCCACCGAGCGCGAGGCGCTGCTGCGCGAAGTGCTCGTGCGCAGCTTCGGCGACGTCGACATCGAACTGCCGCGCGCCGAACGTACGCGAAAGAGCGACACGCAGCCTACGATCGACGCCGCTTCCGACCAGCGCATCGCCGACCGCCATCCGCTGATCTGGACCGGAGTCCTGCACCACGATTACCAGTCGTCGCCGATCCGGGTCCGCAACATCTCCAGCACAGGCTGCATGATCGAATGCAGCGCGCCGGTCCGCGTCGATACCGAGCCGCTGCTGGAACTCAGCGATGCGCTGTCGGTGTCGGGGACGGTGGTGTGGGTCGTCGGCGACCAGGTCGGTTTCCAGTTCCACTCGCCGTTCGAGATGACGCAGCTCGCGGAATCGCTTCCCGACGTGGCGCCCAGCGAATGGATTCGTCCGTCCTACCTCAACCCTGAGCCGGGCGTCGATTCGCCGTGGGATCCGCGGTGGAACCGGATGTCGGTCGGCGAGCTCAAGCAGGAGCTCGAGGGGTTCTGGAAGCGCTAGGCGACGACGGCGCTATTCTCACATAAATCGCGCCGACCTTGTCCGCCTTGATGCGCCGCCAGTCGGGCGAGCGGTCGAGCAGCGCCGTCAACTTCACATTGGTTTTCGGCAAAATGGCCCAGCGGATGTTCCAGCGGCGGACCGCTTCGCTCAGCGCCTGCTGATTGCCGTTGGTGATGCTCGCGAAGCCGAGCACGAGCTCGTCGCCGTACATGTCCCCGCGCCCGTCGATGTACGGCCGGATCCCCGAGAGGATCAGCGGCCCGCCCATCGAATATCCATTGAGCACCGGCTGCGTCCGCAGTTCGGCGGGAACCGCGGCGATCAGCTTCCACGGGTTGGCCTCGTTCTCGGGCGGTTGAAGCGGCATGAGCGCGCGGGCAGCGACCAGCAGCGCCATCGCAGGAACCGCGAGCAGCATGGCCGTGCGTCGCCGCTCGCCGTCCACGGCGGCTTCCGTTCCCTTGGCAAAGACCTCGGGGAGCAGCATCGCGGCGATGATCGCCAGCATCGCCTGGTGCCGGACCTGAAGCAACGCCAGCGCCAGCATCCCGCCGAGCAACAGCCAGCGCACCCAATGAAGCCGCGGCCGTTTCCAGGCGATCAGGGCCAGAGTCACCGCGAGGACCCCGAAGAACACCGGCGTTAGCGACGGGCTCGACGGCTTCCACTCGTCGATCAGCGGCAGCATCTCGAGGCTGGTGAAGCGTAGCGGGTGGACCACGCCTTCGAAGCCATTGCCGTTGATGCAAACGGCAAGCGCGCAGGCGAGGCCGAACAGGCCCCATTGCCTGACGACCCGCGCCTTGTCGGCGGTCGCCACCAGCGCCTCGAGCCCGAACACGGCGGCGATCAGCAGGCCGAAGACGAACCCGCCATGGAGGTTCGCCCACAGCGTCATGATGAGCGCCGCGGGCAGCGGCGGCGCGCGGTCCGCTTCCCTCGCGCGGAGCATCAGCCACACCCACCAGGCCAGCAGCGGCCAGGTGAGCAGGTGCGGCCGCGCAAGCATCGTCGGGATGAGCACCAGGTCCATCAGGGCGATCGCCAGCAGCGACCGGCGCGTCCACCGGCTGGCGTTGGCGAACACTGCCGCGTGCAGGCCCATCAGCGCGATCGTCACCAGCGCGGCGACCCCGCTGTAGGCCGCCAGCCGGTAGGCCGCGGCGTAGAGCACCTCCGCCAGCCATTCGATTGGCACCCACGGCTTGCCCAACCAGGTGAAGGAGAAGGGGTCGGTCGCCGGGATCGCGCGATGGTCGAGGATCCACTGCCCGGTGGCGATGTGCCAGCTGACGTCGCCGTCGTTGAAGATGGTCAGCGAGCTGCCGAGCGCCGCCGGCACGAGCAGCACGGCGATCAGCAGCGACAAATAGAATGGGCCGGCGTCGGCCTGCTTCCCGGCCGCCATCAATCTTCCTCGATCAGGCTGGCGGTGCGGGTTTCGGGCAGCATCACGAAGCCGATCGCGGCCATGCCGATGATTGCCGTCAGGTACCAATAGAAGCCGCTCTCCGCGCCCGCCTGCTTGAACCATAGAGCGACATATTCCGCAGTCCCGCCGAACAAGGTGTTGCCGACGGCATAGGGCAGAGCGACGCCGAGCGTCCGGATGTGCGCGGGGAACAGCTCGGCCTTGATGAGCCCGCTGATCGAGGTGTAGCCGCCGAGCAGGACCAGCGGGGCAAGCACCAGCCCGAGCGCCGCTGCGGGTGTCGCGGCGCGGCTGATCGCCGTGAACACGGGGACCGAGACGAGCACCCCGCCGAAGCCGAACACGTAGAGGATCGGCTTGCGGCCGAGGCGGTCGGCGGCGATTCCCCACAAGGGCTGGATGAGCATGAAGACGACCAGCGCAATGGTCATGATCTCGGTCGCCGCCGAGCGCGAGAAGCCACTCGTGTTGGTCAGGAATTTCTGCATGTAGGTGGTGTAGGCGTAGAAGGCGCACGAGCCCCCGCCGCTGATCGCCGCGACGATCAGGAACTCGCGCGGATGCTGACGCCACAGCCCGACGGCCGAGGACGCGCGACGCTCCTTCGCGAGCTTGGTGAATGACTCGGTCTCTGCCAATCGCGTCCGCAGGACGTACACCGCGATCGCGAGCAATGCGCCGACCCCGAACGCGACGCGCCAGCCCCATTGCTGGAGGTGAGCCTCGGACATCGACAGCTGCAGCACGACGACGACCGCCAGCGCGAGCAGCTGTCCCCCGATTAGGGTGAAATACTGGAAGCTCGCCCAGAAGGCGCGGCGGTTGCGCAGCGCCATTTCGGAGAGATAGGTCGCGCTCGCGCCATATTCGCCGCCGACCGACAGCCCCTGGAGCATGCGCGCGACGACCAGCACGACGGGTGCGATGGCACCGGCGCGCGCATGGGTCGGCGACACGGCGATGAGCAGCGACCCGCCGGCCATCAGCGCGACCGACAAGGCGAGGCCGGACTTGCGGCCGTGGCGGTCGGAATAGATACCCATCAGCCACGCGCCGATCGGCCGCATCAGGAAGCCGACCGCAAAGATCGCCGCGGCGCTCAAGAGCTGCGCGGTCTTGTCCTCCTTGGGAAAGAAGACCGGCGCGAAATAAATCGTCAGCGCGGAATAAGCGTACCAGTCATACCATTCGACGAGGTTGCCGGCGCTCCCCCCGACGATGCTCTTGATGCGGCCGAGCGGCGTGCTCGTCGTGTTACGCACCGGCGGCGCTGCGGGTCCGGTGCGCGCTGCGCGAGGCGAACAGGAAGTAGATGAGCAGGCCCGCGACGTTCCAGGTCACGAACCACACCTGTGTGTTCCGCGGCAGGCTGTAGAACAAATAAGCGCAGCCGAGGATGCCGATCAGGCCGGTGACCCACGGCGCGGGAGTCCTGAATTTGCGCTCCGCGCCGGGATCGCGGCGGCGCATCGCCAGCATTGCCGCGCACACCGCGATGAAGGCCGTCAGCGTGCCGGCATTGGCCAGCGCAACGAGCTCGTCGAGCGGCACCAGGCCGGCGAGCAGGCCGACCACAACCGCGGTGAACAGGGTGATCCGCACGGGATTGCGGCGGCTCGAGAGGCGCGCCAGGCGCGCCGGGAGAAGCCCGTCGCGCGACATGGCAAGGAAGATGCGGCTTTGTCCGTAAAAGAAGGCAAGGATGACGGTCGGCAGTCCGACCGATGCCGACAAGGCGAGCAGCCGGGCCGCGAGCGGTTGCCCGATATCGCGGAGAATCAGGGCCAGCGGCTCCGGGGAACTTGCGAAACGCTGATACGGCTCAGCGCCGATCGCGGCGGCGGCGACCGCCATGTAGATGAGGACGCACAGCACCATCGATCCGACGATCCCAATGGCGAGATCGCGCCCGGGATTCTTGGCTTCCTCGGCGGCGGTCGCGATGGCGTCGAAGCCGTAGAAGGCGAAGAAGATGATCGCTGCCGCGGCCATGACGCCGACTTCGTGTCCCGGAGGGCCGCTCTTGGCGAACCCATAGGGCATGAACGGCGCGAAATTGTCGGCATTGAAAACCATCAGCGCGACGACCACGAACATCGCCAGTGCAAGCATTTTCACGGCCACGAGGATCGAATTGAGCGTCGCGCTTTCGCGCATGCCGTAGATGAGCAACCCGGCGATGACCGCGATGATGAACACCGCCGGGAAATTGAACACGCCGCCCAGCATCGGCGCGGTCGCAAGCTCCTGCGGGATGCCTATCAGCGGGGAGAAATAGCCTGACCAGCCGACCGAGACCGCGCTCACGACGAGGCTGTATTCAAGGATCAGCGACCAACCAACGAACCAGGCGAGAAGCTCTCCGAAAACCACATAAGTGTAAGTGTAGGCGGAGCCGGACGCCGGGATCATGGTCGCAACCTCGGCATAGGCCAGGGCCGCGCAGGCACAGATGGCGCCGGCGATCACAAAGCTCAGCATCATCGCCGGACCGGCCTTGCCGGCGGCGGTGCCGATGAGGACGAGGATGCCGGTGCCGACGATCGCCCCGACGCCAAGGAAGATCAGGTGCACCCAGGTCAGCGACTTCTTGAGCCGATGCTCTTCGGGGATCGCCTCGGGCGAAGGGATGGACTTGCGGTGCGTGTAATTGGCCATGTTGTCCCCCGTTGTCCCTTCGCCGGTCCCCGCCCGCGACCGTAGCGCGGCAAATCGGCGGCGCAACAGGCCGCTAATAATCCTTCGACACCCGCACGCTCGCGCTCGACCGGCCGATGGTCGAGACGGTCGAGAGCAGCGAGAGCCAGCGCGTCATCTGATATTCGATACGAGTGGCGGAATAGCCCTGCCCGTCGGTCACCACTTCGACGAACAGCTTGCGGGTGATGTACTTGCCCGCGGCGATCGCGGTTTTCTGGCCGGTGGCGACGTCGGCGGGAACGACGCGCAGGCGATCGAGCCCCACCGCGCGGCGCAGCGCGTTGATCGGATCAAGGCTGCCCGAGCCCGATTGCAGTGCCGCGACCGCCGAGGCGAGCTGAAGCGCCTCGGGTGCCGACAGGTTGGTGATCGAGGTGCCGAACAGGATTCGCGACAACAGCTCGTCCAGCGGCTGCGGCGGCGTGCTGGCGAAGGTGATCTCGGGCTTGAGGCCCGTGCCTTGGACGAGCACGCTGGCGTCGAGGCCCTGGACCTGCGCCTGGGCGTGGATGTCGAGCT
>DATEIK010000218.1:0-7613 GCA_035279065.1 Sphingomicrobium sp.
GCGGCGACGTCCGCCGGCGTCGAGCCTTCGGGCATTTCCCTGACCGAACCGTCGGGAAGCGCGATCTTGAACATCTTGGTCATGCTGCAGTGCATCTAGCGACGGCGGCCCGTCGTCTCAACACACGCTTCCTTAATCGCGGTCGCGTACCCGTGCGATGATGCAGAAGCTGCGGTCGATCCAGGTGTTGCGAGCGCTTGCGGCCTGCGCCGTGGTCTTCCTGCACGCTTATCCGGAACCGCACCTGCCCGTCGGCAACGCGGGTTATGGCGCTGCCGGCGTCGACCTGTTCTTCGTCATCTCCGGGTTCATCATGGCCAATGTCGCCGAGGGGCGAACGGCGGGCCAGTTCCTGCGCGATCGGCTGTGGCGCATCTATCCGTTGTGGTGGATCGCGGTCCTGCCGTGGCTGTTCATGGTTCCGCGCGGGGGCACGTTCATAATGTCGAGCCTGTCGCTTTGGCCGATCTACGCCGGCGGCTATTACGTGCCGGTCCTCAAAGTCGGCTGGACCTTAAGCTTCGAGCTTCTCTTCTATCTCGGCATGACGCTGGCGATCGCGACCCGGGCCGCGGTGCCGCTCGCGCTCTACGCCCTGTTCCTGGTGGGCGCCCTCTGGACGGCGAACCCGCTGTTGCACTTCATCGGCAGCCCGATGGCGCTCGAATTCCTGATGGGCGTACTGGTCGCGCGGCTTCCGCGCCATCGCGCCCTCGGGATGCTGGTCCCGCTCGGCCTCGGGCTGTTCGCGCTGACTTCTCCGGACATCGGCGACATCGAGGGGACGCTGGGAGCGCATTGGGCGCTGTCGCGGGCTTGGCAATGGGGCCTCCCCGCGGCGCTCATCGTCTGGGGAACGCTATCGCTCGAACGGCTGTTTGAGCACCGCCGGTTCGACCTGCCAGTCGCGATCGGCGACGCTTCCTATTCGATCTACCTGTTCCACCCGCTCGCCGCGTTCGGCCTCGCCTTCGCGTGGCCGGTCCGCCTCGCAACCTCCGTCGTCACGGGCTGGACGATGCACCTGGTCGTCGAGCGTCGCATCCTCGGCGTCAGAAAGCATTGGCCATCGCTGAGCAGGCGGTTCGCGTTTCCACGGCTAGTAAGGGAAACTTGACACGGCTGTGGGGGCTATTGTAAGGCTTCCTTGTCATCTGAACAAGGACACTTGACATGGCTCGTTCGCCCGCATGGCTAAGATATAATTGGCGCGCCGTATGGCTCAGCCTGCTCTACGCCGCATTCCTCATCGCCGCGGTTTATGGGTTCAAGCATGCGCTAATCCCTCCCGCTCTCAAATATGTCGTGGCGGTGCTCCCGGCGCTTCCAATCATCGGCATCTTCGTCGCGATGGGCCGCTATCTGGTCGAGGAGCAGGACGAATATGTGCGAATGCTGATGGTCCGCCAGACGCTCTGGGCGAGCGCGTTCACGCTGAGCCTGGCGACCATCTGGGGCTTCCTCGAGAGCTTCGAGCTCGTCAGTCACGTCGACGCTTATTACGTCTCGGTGGTCTGGTTCGGCGGGCTTGGGCTCGGCGCCTGCATCAACCGGATCACGCTCGGCTCGCAGGCCGCCTGCTGATGGAAAACCGCCTTCGCGTGCTCCGGGCCGAACGCGCGTGGAGCCAGCAGGACCTGGCCGAGCGGCTCGAGGTCTCGCGCCAGAGCGTCAACGCCATCGAAACCGGCAAGTACGACCCGTCGCTTCCGCTTGCCTTTCGCATCGCCGAGCTGTTCGACCGCCCGATCGAGGACATCTTCGTTTCGCCTTCGCGCCGCAGCTCGGGCGCGATCTAGGCGCTTTCGACCGCGCCCAGGGCCTCGTCGAGTATCGCCTCGGCTTTCACGAACAGCTGGGTATCCACGATCACGCCCGACGCGTGCGCGTTCTCGATGACCTGGCTGGGCCGCGATGCGCCGATGATCGCGGACGCGACATTGGGCTCGCGCAGCACCCAGGCGAGCGCGAACTGCGGCAGCGTCAGCCCGGCTTCCTCGGCAATCGGCTTCAGGCGCTGGACGGCGCGCAATACGTCGGGCTGCATCAGCCGGTCCATCCATCCGCCCATCTCCTCGCTCGCCGCGCGCGAATCCCTGGGCGGCGGGCGATCGGGGTCGTATTTGCCGCTGAGAACGCCCTGGCCGAGCGGCGACCAGACGATCTGCGAAATCCCGTTCGCGGCGCACAGGGGAATGACCTCGTCCTCGGGCTCTCGCCACAGTAGCGAATATTGCGGCTGGCTCGACACGAACTTCGTGACGCCGGTCATGTCCAGCGCAGCCTGGATGCGCTCGGCCGGCCATTCCGAAAAGCCGATCGCGCGAGCCTTGCCGCTGTCGACGGCGCGCGTGAGCGCCTCCATCGTCTCCTCGAGCGGCGTGTCCCAATCGTAGCGGTGGCACTGGTAGAGGTCGACATAATCGGTCTTGAGCCGCTTGAGCGACGCGTCGAGCTGCTTTTCGACCTGGCCGCGCGACAGGCCGCGATCCGTATCGCTCATCGGGAAGTAGAGCTTGGTGGCGAGCACGTAGCTGTCGCGCGGGCGCCCCTGGAGCGCGTTCCCGAGAAAAGTCTCCGCCGCGCCGCGTCCGTAGACGTTGGCGGTATCGATGAAGTTGATGCCCTGGTCGAACGCCTCGTCGAGGCAGGCCCGGGCCTGGTCCGCCTCGACGCCAACGCCATAGGTCAGCCACGAGCCGAGGCTGATTTCCGAAACTTCAAGATCGCTGCTGCCGAGCTTGCGGGTCTTCATGCCTGTCTCCAGTTCCCGCCCGGCGCGGGCTCTGCGCCGATCGGCGCGGTGGCGCAAGCGCGCTTCACCGGTTGCGGCGCCCGCTCGATCGTGGAAAAGCTTGCCGCGACAGGGGAGTCTCGGTGCCGCGCGAGTGGCGGCCGGCTGCCCGTGGCCGGTCCAAGCGAGGCAAGTTGATGAAGTTGATGGCGATCGGTTTCCCCAAGTCGGGGACCACCAGCCTGACCCGGGCGCTCTACAAAAGCGGGCTCATGCCGGTCCATTGGCGCACGCCCAGAGAAGGGCATTTCGTGGGCGTCCAGATGTATCGCGCGCTGTTCAGCGGTGACAATGATCCCTTCGCCTTGCTGCCGGGTATCGACGCAGTGACGCAGGCCGATGTCTGCATTCCGTCGCTCAAGCTGAACCTCTGGCCCAACCTCGACTTCGCGATGCTGAGCGCCGTGCGCCGCGCGCATCCGGAGTGCCTCCTGCTCCTCAACTATCGCGACCCCGCGGCCATCGCCGACAGCATCATCAAGTGGGAGGACCTGCAGCAGCGCCTGACGGTGTCAGACGTCCCGGGCCTGCCCCGCACCCTCGGGGGCAAGCGCGGGGAGCTGATCACCTGGATCGAAAATCATTTCGATGCATGCCGGCGTTATTTCGCCAACGACGAGCATTTCCTCGAACTCGACATCGAAAGCCCCGATGTCCCCAAGCGCCTCGGCGAAGCGCTCGACATCGAGATCGTCGGCTGGGCCAACCACAAGGCGCGGACGCTCGAAGACGAATTGGCACAGCTGGGGCTGAAAGAGCTCGGGCCGAACCTGATCGACATCCGCAAGGGATCGCTTTGAGTCTTACAGACTTCCTAGAATTCAACTCCGACCGGATCGCCTACCGCCTGCGCCAGGGACGCGCGCCGGCGCTCGTCTTCTTCCCCGGCTACGCATCCGACATGGAAGGGGCCAAGGCGGTCGCCCTCGATCGCTTTGCCGCGGATCGCGGGCTCGCCATGCTGCGCTTCGATTATTCGGGAACGGGATCGAGCAGCGGCCGCTTCGAAGACGGTACCCTCGATCGCTGGATCGAGGAAGCGTTGGCGGCAATCGACCGGCTGACCGAAGGCCCGCTGGTCCTTGTTGGCTCGTCGATGGGCGGCTGGATCGCGCTGCATGCCGCGCTTGCGCGAACCGCGCGCGTCACGGCCTTGGTCGGGATCGCGGCCGCGCCGGACTTCACCGACTGGGGCTTCGCCGACGAAGACGCCGCCGAGCGACAGGGCGTCTCTCGCAACTTCTGGCAATCCGGCCAGCGTCACCTCCTGCTCGACACGGAGATTGCCCTCGATTGCCCGGTCCGCCTGGTCCACGGCGAGCAGGATCCGGACGTCCCGCTGGAGACTGCGTTCCGCCTGATGCGGGCGCTGCGTTCAGCCGATGTCCAGCTTCAGGTGATCAAGGGCGGCGGCCACCGGCTGTCGGAGCCGCACGAGATCGACACGATCCTGCGCACCGTCGCCGCGCTGACGGAGACCCGATGATCCTGCTTTTTGCCGCGGCCGTAGCGGCCGCCGCGCCCCAATCCCAGGCCTGCCCCGATGTCGTAACGCCCGACGCGCTCGTCTGCCGGGCGCTCAGTGCGCAGAAAAGCGGCGACCCGCAAGCGGCCGCACAGGCCTTCGAGGAAGCCGCCAAGGCATCTTCGGACAAGGAACCGGCGACGGCGCGGATGTGGGCCGCCGCGGGCAATATGTGGCTGGCTGCAGCGCAACCGGGCAAGGCGGCGTTCGCGCTCGATCAGGCACTGGCGTTGCCGGGGCTCGAAGCCGAGCAACATGGCGAAGCGCTGCTCGACCGCGCCCGCGCGGCCGAGGCCCAGGGCGACCTCAAGACGGCCCGCGCCAGGCTGACCGAAGCGGCGGCCTCGATCTCCGGTGACCCCTTCTACTGGTATTTCTCGGCCGCCCTGGCGATCCGGGAGAAGGACAGCGCGACGGCGCAGACTGCCATCAACAAGGCGCTCGCCATCGCGCCCTCCGACCCGACCATCCTGTTCGAGGCCGGTCACGTCGCGGATTTTGCTGGCGATGACGACAAGGCGCGCCGCTATTGGGGCCAGGCCGCTGCGCTCGACCCGAACGGGCCGGTTGGCAAGGCGGCCGCCAAGGCGCAGGAGCTGCTCGGCGTAACTCCAGCGGTGAAAATGGAGACATCTCCGTCTAAATAGCGCGCATGCGCTTTCTCCACTCGATGCTCCGCGTCAGCGATCCGGCCGCGACCATCCGCTTCTTCCAGCTCCTCGGCCTCGAGGAGCGCCGCCGGATGGAGAATGAGGCCGGCCGCTACACGCTCATCTTCCTCGGCGTTCCCGGCGATGAGGGCGGCGAGGTCGAGCTGACCTTCAACTGGGACGAGAAAGGCTATGGCGGCGGCCGCAACTTCGGTCACCTCGCCTACCAGGTCGACGACATTTACGAGACGTGCCAGCGGCTGATGGATGCCGGCGTCACGATCAACCGCCCGCCGCGCGACGGGCGAATGGCGTTCGTTCGCTCACCCGATAGCGTTTCGGTCGAACTGCTGCAGAAGGGCGGCGCGCTCGATCCGGCCGAGCCATGGGCGTCAATGCCCAATACGGGCGAATGGTAATGCTGGACGTGGCCGCCGTCGCGGTCCTCACCGACAATTACGCCTGGCTGATCCACAATGCCGCGACTGGAGAAACCGCCGCGATAGATCCCTCGGTCGCCGAACCGGTGCTCGATGCCGCCGCCGCGAAGGGGTGGTCGCTGACCCAGGTGCTCAACACCCACTGGCACCCGGATCACACGGGCGGCAATGAGGGCATCCGGGCTGCCACCGGCTGTGCCATCACCGCGCCGGCCGAAGCGCAGCGAGTCAGCCACGTCGATCGCGTGGTGGCGGAAGGCGGCCGGGTCGCGATTGCCGGGGCGGAGGCCGTCGTCTGGGACATCCCCGCCCATACCGCCGGTCACGTCGCATATTATCTGGAAGCCGAAGGGATGATCTTCGTCGGCGATACGATGTTCGCGATGGGCTGCGGACGTTTGTTCGAAGGCACCGCGGAGCAGATGTACGCGAACATGCAACGCATCGCTGCGCTGCCCGGCGAGGTCCGCATTTATTGCGGCCACGAATATACGCTCGCCAATGCGCGCTTCGCCGCGCATGCCGAACCGGACAACGCGGCCGTCTCCTCTCGCCTTACCGAAACCGAGCGCCTGCGTGAGGCCGGTACGATCACGCTTCCCACCACCGTCGCGCAGGAACGCGAAACCAATCCCTTCGTTCGAGCCACTAACTGGCAGGAATTCGCGCGCCTGCGGTCGGAAAAGGACAGCTTCCGTTAAGCCTCGCAGGCGCTCAAAATCGGGCGCTGACGCGCCTTAAGGAGGTTGCAATGAGAACATTCGGAATCCTGCTGATCGCGGCCGCGGCCGGATCGTGCACCATGGCGCCGCCCGCCCCCTCGCCGGCCCAGCTCGCCCAATCGCAAGCCAAGTTCACGCAGCTCACCGCGGGCAAGGTCGCCGGCGCGCCGCTCGCCTGCCTGCCGAGCTTTCGTTCCAACGACATGATCGTCATCGACGATGATACGATCGCGTTCCGCAACGGGCCCAGCCAGGTCTACATCAACCACATGCAGGGCGGCGGCTGCAGCAACATCGACGGCGGCCGCAACGCGCTGGTGACGCGCATCCCCGGGCCGAACCTGTGCCGCGGAGACATCGCGCAAGTCGTCGATACCGGGGCGCGCATCCCGGTCGGCAGCTGCGTGTTCGGCGACTTCGTGCCTTACCGCAGGGTCGGCTAGCGCCGATAGAGCGCTTCCAGGCGCTCGCCGTACGCCTTGCCGATGACGTGACGCCGGATCTTCATCGACGGCGTCAGCTGCTCGTTCTCGATCGTGAAGGCGTCGTCGGCGACGATGAACCGCCGCACGCGCTCGATCACCGAGAGGTCGGCGTTCACGCGGTCGACGGCGCGTTGCAGCCGATGCTGGACATCCGGCTCTGACGCGATTTCGGGATCGGGCACGAGCAGCGCGACGAGGTGCGGCTTGCGGTCGCCATAGACCATCGCCTGGGCGATCTCGGGCTGGATCGTCAGCATCCCCTCGATCCGCTGCGGGGAGACATTGTCGCCCTTGTCGTTGACGATCAGGTCTTTCTTCCGGTCGGTGATCTTGATCCGGCCCTTGTCGTCGAAATGGCCGACGTCACCGGTCGCGAGCCAGCCGTCCTTGAGCACCCGCGCGGTCTCTTCGGGGTTGCGCCAGTAGCCGTGCATGACCAGCTCGCCGCGCACCATGATCTCACCGTCGTCGGCGATCCTGACTTCCGTGTTCCTGACGGGCGGACCGACGGTGTCGAGGCGGATGCCCGCGCTCGGGCGGTTGCACGCGAGCACCGGCCCGGTCTCGGTCTGGCCGTACCCTTGCAGGAAAGTGATCCCGAGCGATTCGAAGAACATGCCCACTTCGGGATTGAGCGGCGCCCCTCCCGAGACCCAGGCCTTCTGCCGCGAGCCGATCTTGGCACGAATCTTGCGCCGGAGCGTCAGCGACAGGATGCCGTCCATGGGCAAATCCCAGGGCTTGCGCTTACCGGCCGCTTTGTCGCTGCCGATCTTGAGTGCGCGCCTCAGCAGGTATTTGGAAAGGCCGCCGGAAGACTCGATCGTCTTCAGGATTCGCGCCCGCAGCATCTCGAACAGCCGCGGCACGACGACCATGATCGTCGGCTGCACTTCCTCGATGTTCGCCGCGAGCTTCTCAAGGCTCTCGGCGTAGTAAATCTGCGCCCCGAGCGCGATCGGAAACATCTGCCCGCCGGTATGCTCGTAGGCGTGGC
>DATEIK010000219.1:0-3944 GCA_035279065.1 Sphingomicrobium sp.
GTGGTCGTCTTGCCCGAGCCGTTGACGCCGATCACGAGGATTACGTGCGGGCGAGGAAAACCCCAGACTTCCAGCGGCTTGGCGACCGGAGCGAGGATCTTTTCGATCTCGTCGGCGAGGATGGAGCGCAGGCCGCGTTCGTCAAGTCGCTCGAACTTCTGCCGGGCAATGGCTTCGCGAATACGGCGTGAAGCCTCCGGGCCGAGGTCCGAGGCGATCAACGCTTCCTCGACGTCGTCGAGCGTCGCCGTGTCGAGCGCCTGTTCCTTGACCAGGCCGCTCAGATTGTCGGCGACGCGTTCCGCAGTCTTCTGAAACCCGCCGCGCAGGCGGTCGAGCCAACTCATGCGGCCACCAAAAGATCGTCGCAGCGGCCGCTGATGCGGACATCGACGATCTCGCCGCGCCTGCCATCCAGCGCCACGGGCGCGAAATTCGCGGCGTGGCCCTTGCCGCCGCCCTCAACCAGCACGCGTTGGCTGGTGCCGACGAGGCTGTCGAGCCAACGAGCGCGACGTTCGACAGCGGCCGCGCGCAAGCGCGCCGCACGGCTCCTCACGATCTCGCGTGGAACCTGCGGCATTCGTGCGGCGGGCGTGTTGGGACGAGGAGAGAAAGGGAAGATGTGCGCAGCGACGATGTCACAATCGTCGAGCAGTTTCAGCGAATTAAGTGCCATGTCCTCTTTTTCGGTAGGAAATCCGGCGATGAGATCCGCGCCGATCGTTGCATCGGCACGCGCGGCCTTGATGCGCTCTACCGTCCGCACCGCGTCAGCGCGGCTGTGGCGGCGCTTCATCCGCTTGAGGATCATGTCGTCGCCGGCCTGCAGCGAGAGGTGGAAGTGCGGCAACAGCCGCGGCTCGCCGGCAATGAGCTCGAACAAGGCTTCGTCGATCTCGATGCTGTCGAGCGAGGACAGGCGCAGGCGCTTCAGCCGTGGCTCCGTGGCGAGCAGCCGTTGGCAAAGCAGCCCGAGGCCGCCCTGATGATCGGTGATGTCGACGCCTGTGAGGATAATCTCCCTGGCGCCGCGGTCGATTTCGCGGGTGACGGCATCGCGGATCGCTTCGAAGGGAAGCGAAACGCTCGGTCCCCGCGCCTGCCAGATCGAGCAGAAGGTGCAGCGGTGGTCGCAGCCGTTCTGGATCGCGACGAAGCTCTTGACCTTGTGCAGAAGCCCGGCGGCGACTGGCGGCATGACGTCACGTTCTTCGTCACCCCGGCCTTGAGCCGGGGCCTGCCTTCTCTTTGAGGCGGTAGGAAAAAAGGCGGGTCCCGGGTCAAGCCCGGGATGACGGGAGGGTGCGAAGGCACTCAGCTTGCCCGCGTTTCCGACGACGCGCGCCACCTCGGGCATCGCTTCGAAGGCCTTCCCGTCGAGCTCGGCGGCGCAGCCGGTGACGAGGATCTTCGCCGACGGGCACCGCCGGTGCGCGTGGCGGATCGCCTGGCGCGTTTGCCGCACCGCCTCGTTGGTCACGGCGCAGCTGTTGACGACAATCCAGTCTTCATCGGCCGGCGCCGACCGCGCGATGGTCTCGGTTTCGGCGAAGTTGAGCCGGCAGCCGAGCGTGATCGTATCGACGCTCATTGCAGCGCGTCCAGGTCGAGCTCGCCGTCGAACACGTATGTGGCGGTGCCGCGCATGCGGATCGGCTCGCCCGGCGTCCACCCCACGGTGAGGCTGCCACCGGACATGTCGACCGTCACGGGAGATTGTGCGCGCCTGGTGAGGATCGCGGCGACCGCGCTCGCGCAAGCCCCGGTACCGCACGCCAGGGTCTCGCCGGCGCCGCGTTCGAAAGTCCGCAACTTTAGGCGGTTATCGACCAAGGTTGCGACATTGACGTTGATCCGCTCCGGGAAAGCCGGGTCGTGCTCGATCCGCGGGCCAAGCTCGTCGAGCGGGACTTCACGGGCATCGGGGACGAAGAATACGACATGCGGATTGCCAACGTTGAGCGCGATCGGCTTCTCGAGCTCGTCCCACGCCATCGGCAGCGGCCTCGTCTCGACAGCATAGGCCAGCGGGATCTGGTCCCAACCGAAGCGCGGCTCGCCGATCTCGACTTCCACTTCCGCGCCGAGGTCCTCACCGGTCAGCAATCCGCCGTCGCTGTCGATCGTCTTCGCACCCGTGAGCTGGACGACGCAGCGCGTGGCGTTGCCGCAGCTTTCGACCTCGCCGCCGTCCTGGTTCCAGATGCGCATCTTGAGGTCGGCGGTATCGCTCGGCTCGAGCACGATCAGCTGGTCACAGCCCACGCCTGTGCGGCGGTTGGCGATGGCCTTGGCAAGCGCCGGCGTGACCACGAACGCCTCCTGACGTGCGTCAATGATCACGAAATCATTGCCGAGACCGTGCATCTTGTGGAAGTGCCGCCGCATTGGGCGCGTGACTTAGGGAGCGTGCCGAGCTTAGTCCACCTCACGAGGGCGCCATGCCGAGAGCCGCGAACGACGTCATGCAATCGATTATCTTCTCTGCGGTGCTCGACGGCCTCGCGGCACTCAAGCGCGCGTCGGGCGGCCTTCCTAATCAGCTGCTGCGCGACGTGCAGGCGATCCATCCGAACGTGACCTTTGCCGACCTGCCCAAGGAGCTGCAGGATCAGATCGCGGAGACCACGCGTGCCGCGTTCACCGCGTTGCTCAAAGAGGGGTATGCCGTCGGTCCGCGCCAGCAGATGCAGGCGACGCGGCCGCTGGACCGTGTTCCCGAGCGCCAGCGGACCAATGACCGGCGAGGGCCGCCACGAGGGCCTCGGCGAGATCGGCCGGGCGGCGAAGGGCCCAATCGCGGCCCGCGCGGCCCAGGCTCTCCCTCGCGTCCCAGAAAACCCAAGGGGAAGCCCAAGTTCTGACAACGGTTGAGTTTTCCGCCCCGTGCGGCTAAGCGCCCGCTCGTCCTAAGGACAGACATCGTTGTGAGCGCCCACGGGTGCACGCTGGCCGGCGAGGTTTCGCCCGCCGGCGTATTTGCGTTTGAGGTCAGGAGAGCACTTTTGTTTGACACGTTGAGCGATCGGCTCGGCAGCGTATTTGACCGGCTTCGCGGACGCGGCGCGCTCAGCGAGAGCGACGTGCGCGCGGCGATGCGCGAAGTGCGCGTCGCCTTGCTCGAGGCCGATGTCGCGCTGCCCGTCGCCCGCGACTTCGTCGACAAGGTGACGGAGCAGGCGGTCGGGCAGGAAGTGCTCCGCTCGGTCACTCCCGGCCAGATGGTCGTCAAGATCGTCCACGATGCGCTGGTCGAGACGCTTGGGGCCGATACGTCCGAGCTCAACCTCGCTGTCGCCCCGCCCGCTGTCATCATGATGGTCGGCCTCCAGGGCTCGGGTAAGACGACGACCACGGCCAAGCTCGGCAAGCGGCTGAAGGAGCGCGAGAACAAGCGGGTGCTGATGGCCTCGCTCGACGTCGCGCGGCCCGCGGCGCAGGAGCAGCTGGCGGTGCTCGGCCGCCAGGCAAATGTCGACACGCTGCCGATTGTCGCCGGCCAGCTGCCGGTCGACATCGCCAAACGCGCGATCCAGTCGGCAAAGCTCCAGGCCTACGACGTGGTGCTGCTCGACACGGCGGGGCGCCTCCACGTCGACGACCAGCTTATGGCCGAGATGAAGGCCGTTTATGCCGCCTCCGATCCCGCCGAAACCCTGCTCGTCGTAGACGCGCTAACCGGCCAGGACGCGGTCAACGTCGCCACGGGCTTTGCCGGCGAAGTCGACCTGACCGGCGTGATCCTGACGCGGCTCGATGGCGATGCGCGCGGCGGCGCGGCGCTCAGCATGCGCGCAGTGACCGGCAAGCCGATCAAGTTCGCCGGCGTCGGCGAGGCGATCGACAAGCTCGAGGCCTTTCACCCGCAGCGGATCGCCGGCCGCATCCTCGGCATGGGCGACGTCGTCAGCCTGGTCGAGCGCGCCGCCGAGACGATCGAG
>DATEIK010000220.1:0-3724 GCA_035279065.1 Sphingomicrobium sp.
CCGGCGACGATCGTATTTGCGCGCCATGCTTTGCCGTCGGCGACGACCCCGGCCGCGCGACCGCCCGAGACGATCAGCTCCTCGACCGGCGAATTGAGGACGATGTCGACGCCCGCCTCGCGGCAGGCGCGCGCCATCGCCTGGGTGATCGAGCCCATGCCGCCGATCGCATGGCCCCAAGCGCCGGGAACGCCGGCTGCCTCGCCGAACAGGTGGTGGAGGAGGACGTAAGCCGTCCCTGGCGACTGGGGGGAGGCGAAATTGCCGACCACGCCGTCGAACCCGAACAGCGCCTTGGCGAGCTCGCCCTCGAAATGCCGCTCAAGGATTTCCGACGCGCTGCGCACCGCGAAATCGTGGACAATCCGCGTCTCGGCCAGCGACAGCCCCGCCATGTCCTTGCCGAGGCTCAGCAGCTTCGGGATTGCGCTGGCCGTGCGGCCGACATTGGGCGGCGCACGCAAAATCCATTTTTTCAGAAGCCGAACGATCGTCTCAAGCTCCGCGACGTAACGATCGTAACCGTCGGCGTCGGCCTTCACGTGGCGCGCGATCTCCTTGCGCGTCAGCCCGCCGCGTCCGGCGAGCAGATAATCGCCGTCGCCGGGCAGGAAGTTGTCAGTCTTGCGAAGCACGACCTTCAGCCCGTGCCTTTCGAGCTGCATGTCGCGGATGACCTTCGGCTGGAGCAGGCTGACCGTGTAGCTCGCGGCGGAGTTGCGGAACCCGGGCAAGAACTCGTCGGTGACGGCTGCGCCGCCGACCGTGCCGGCGGCCTCCAGAACCGCGACGTTCAGACCCTTCTTCGCCAGATAATAGGCGCAGGTTAGGCCATTGTGGCCCGCGCCGATGATGATCGCGTCGTGTGAAATGGCTTACCCCCCACGTCATTGCGAGGCCGCGGAGCGGCCGCGGCAATCCAGTAGCGGCTGCTGGATTGCTTCGCTACGCTCGCAATGACAATTCAGCGCATGAGCACGAGCTCTTCGGCCATGGTCGGGTGCAGCGCAACAGTGGCGTCGAAGTCGCTCTTCTTCAGGCGCGCTTTCACCGCAACCGCTGCCGCCTGGAGAATCTCCGGCGCGTCCGGGCCAATCATGTGCAGCCCGACGATCTCGTCGGTCGCGCCGTCCACCACCAGCTTGTAGAGCGAACGCTCGTTGCGTCCGGCGAGCACGTTCTTCATTGCGCGAAAATCCGACGTGTAGACCTTGACCGAGCCCAGCCGGTTGCGCGCCTCGCCTTCGGTCAGGCCGACGCCGGCGAGCGGCGGATGGCTGAATACGGCCGAGGGAATGCAGCCGTAATCGACCTGCACCGGCTTGTTGCCGAAGAATGAGTCGGCGAAGGCCTGACCTTCGCGGATCGCGACCGGGGTTAGTTGCACGCGATCGGTCACGTCGCCGACCGCGAAGATCGATGCGGCCGACGTGCGATTGTCCGCATCGACCTTGATCTGGCCCTTGTCACCGAGCTCCACGCCCGCCGCTTCCAGCCCGAGATTCTCGATGTTCGGCCGTCGCCCGACCGCAAACAGAACCGCGTCCGTTTCGATGTCGTCGCAACCGGTCATGGCGACGTGAAGCTTGCCGTCACCGCCGCGCTCGATGCGATCGATGGTCGCGTTGAACTTGAAGTCGATCCCCTTGCGCAGGGAAATCTGGATCAGCCGGTCGACGATCTGCTGGTCGTAATGGCGCAGCATCACGTCGGTCCGGTTGACCAGGGTCACCTGGCTTCCGAACTGGTCGAAGATTCCGGCAAACTCGTTGGCGATATAGCCGCCGCCGGCGATGATCACCTTCCTCGGCAGTTGCTCGAGGTGGAACACTTCGTTGGAGCTGATCGCAAGCTCGATCCCAGGAAGCTGCGGCATCTGCGGCCGCGCGCCGGTCGCGATCAGGATCTTGTCGGCGAAGATCTCCTTGCCTCCCGCGAGCCTCAGCGCGTTGGGGCCGGTCAAAACAGCCCGCTCGTGGAAGATGGTCACATCGTGATTGGTCAGCGTCTCGGTGTAGGCGCCCTCGAGCCGGCCGACCTCGGCCAGCACATTGTCGCGCAGCACCGCCCAGTCGAAGCGCTTTTCGGGGACGTCCCAGCCGAACATCGCGGCATCGTCGAGGTCCTCGGCGAAGTGCGCGCCGAAGACGAGTAGCTTCTTGGGGACGCAGCCGCGGATGACGCAGGTGCCGCCGACCTTATGCTCCTCGGCGATTCCTACCCGCGCGCCATAGGCCGCGGCGACCCGAGCCGCACGCACCCCGCCCGATCCGGCGCCGATCACGAACAGGTCGAAATCGGCCATCAGGCGCCCGTCCTTTCGATCAGCGCGCGAGTCGAGGGATCGAGCGCGTCGCCCTCCTCCCCTTCGGCGAGCCTCCGAGCGATGTCCTTGCCGAGCTCGACGCCGAACTGGTCGAACGGATTGATGCCCAGCAGCACCGCGTTGGCGAAGGTCCGATGCTCGTAGAAAGCGATCAGCGCACCGAGCGAGCGCGGGTCGAGCCGCTCGAGGAGGATCGTCGCGCTTGGCCGGTCGCCGGCTTCGCACCGCTGGGGATCCTCGGTCGCGCGGCCCTGCATCAGAGCCGCGCCTTGCGCGAAGGCGTTGAGCAGCAACAGCCGATGGTGCTCGGGATCCTGCTTATCGTCGCCCTGGCGCACGGCGACGAACTCGACCGGGATCACTGCAGTGCCCTGGTGGAGCAGCTGGAAGACGGCGTGCTGCGCGTCGGTGCCTACCCCACCCCAGGTGACCGGGGCGGTCGGGCGAGCGACGGGAATGCCGTCCGCTGTCACCGACTTGCCATTCGATTCCATCTCCAGCTGCTGGAGATAAGGCACCAGCAGCCGCAGCCGCTCGTCATAGGGAAAGACGCCCCGCGTCTGGCAGCCGAGCTGCTCGGCGTAAAGCCGGTCGCCGAAGGCAGCGATGAGCGGCACGTTGGAGGCGGGTTCCACGAAGCGGAAATGGCGATCCATCTCGGCTGCGCCTTCGAGCATTTCCTCGAACGCGTCCCAGCCGAGCGCCAGCGCAGCGCTAACGCCGACCGCGCTCCACAGCGAATAGCGTCCGCCGACACCCTCCCCGAACGGTAGGATGCGGGTTTCATCGACGCCGGCTTCGAGCGCTTTGTCCGGCGCCGCAGTCACCGCGATCAATCGGCCCTGCGGATCGGCGACGCCGGCCGCGCGCAACCAATCGAGCGCCGCGTCCATGTTGGCCAGCGTTTCGAGCGTCGTGAAAGTCTTGGAGGCGACCACGACCAGCGTCGTCGCCGGATCGAGGCGCGAAACTGCCGCGTCGAACGCCGCACCATCGATGTTCGAGAGGAAGCGGACCTCGAGCTTCGACGAGCTTCGCCGCAGAGCGTCGACGAGCAGCGCCGGCCCCAGCACCGATCCGCCGATCCCGATGTGCAGGACGCCGGTCACATCGCCGAACGCGCCGGCCTCGATCGCATCAATGAGAGCGCGCATCCGCTGCCGCCGCGCGGCGGCAATTGCGACTTCATCGGGCGAGCCGCTGCCGCGCTCGGCGACGTGCGTCGCCGCACGGTTCTAGCTGCGATTGACGATATCCCCGGCGAACAATGCGTCACGTGCCGCCGTGAAGCCCGCGTCTTTCGCGCGGCCGGTGAAATGCTCGACGACCTGCCGGTCGAGATGCGTCTTGGACCAGTCGAAATAGATACCGGCGGCCTCGAAGGTCAGCCGCGACAGC
>DATEIK010000221.1:0-9241 GCA_035279065.1 Sphingomicrobium sp.
GGTCGGAATGTGCCGGTCTTCAGGGCCGACTGACGGACAATGAGCAAATCGAGGATGATGCGACGGACCCCAAAAGCCTGAGGCTCGTGGCCTCGGTCCGCATCCGCAATCGCCGCGGGCGAACCGAGGTGCAGCATGCCACTGTTCGTGGCCACACCAAGGACCCTGTCCTGATAGGCGCGCTCCAGCGTGCCCACGCCATGGTTGAGTTGGATGCCCGACACCTGCCGGTATGTCGCACTTCACCCGCGACACAATATGGCCGGCGCCTGCTCGCCCTCGCTTTCCTCGCACCTGATTTGCAGCTCGCGATACTTGAAGGCACCCAGCCTTCTGACCTTACACTCGAGCACCTCTTGGCCAAACCGATGCCTGGCACCTGGGACGCCCAGCGAAAGTTGTTCGAGCACGTTTGAGGATCGCGCCCGAACGTTTCCCAACGCATCCTTTTTTAGGGCGTTTTGGTGTGAGGTCACAGAATTTAAGCCGACAGTAGGAATAGCAGTTTTGCGCGAAATTCTACCGTAGTAGCAAGGTTGTCACCTCACACCCTACCTGACACCCCGTCCTCACACCTCCGCCAACAAACCGAACCAACCGCTGGCTCGCCTGGAGTGAGCAATTGGAAGGGGCCGTCCGCGCAGACGTGCTCCATCAAAACGTAGGTCTCGCTGAACCGGCCATTCGACCGCAGGAAAGGGACTCCGCAGCGTCAAACGTATCGCCGCCGATCGGCGTCTCGACGACGGATTGGCCCTAAAATATCGAACGATTTCAGATTGCTGTTAAAACCGTGGTCAACACTGGCAAATGAGGCCGTGGTGGTTGGCGGAGCGGGAGGGATTCGAACCCTCGATACGGTTTTGCCGTATACTCACTTTCCAGGCGAGCGCCTTCGACCACTCGGCCACCGCTCCGCGCATGCTGGAAGGGCGAGCATCTAGGGGGAGCCGTGACGCGCGGCAAGGTTGCCGCCCGAAAAGACCGTCCCTAGGTCAAGCGCCATGACCCCCGCCGAGCGCATGTCAGGCCGGATGCCGAACGAGCACGAAATCGAGGAGATCGCGCGCGCGACGCTCGCGCGGCTGCCCTCGCCGTTCGCCGAAAGCCTCAGGGACATCGTGCTGCTGGTCGAGCCGGTCGCGGACAAGGAGACGGCGCGGAGCGTCGGCCTGAGCCATCCGATGCAACTCAGCGGCCTCTACCATGGCGTGCCGCTCAACCACCAGAGTCCCAGTTATCCGACGATCCTGCCCGAGCGCATCACACTCTACTCGCGGCCGATCCTCGCCGAATGGCGGTCGACCCGCGTCAGCCTCGCGCAGCTCGTCGCGCACATCGTGATCCACGAGGTCGGCCACCATTTTGGCTTTTCCGACGACGACATGCACGCGCTCGAGGACAGCGTGGAGTGAGCGCGCTGCTGCGCTTCGACAAGGTCGCGCTGCGGCGCGGCGGACGGCTGCTGTTCGAGGACCTCGACCTCGCGGTTGGGCCCGGTGAAGCACTGCAGGTTTCGGGGCCCAACGGCAGCGGCAAGTCGAGCCTGCTGCGCCTCGCCGCGGGACTGCTCGGCGCCGAGCATGGCCAGGTCGAGCGGGCCGACGCGGCGCTCGCCGACGACCATGTCGCGCTCGACCGCGAGTTGCCACTGGAACGGGCACTGCGTTTTTGGGCTCGGGATCCGGGCGCGGCGATGAACGCGCTCGGCATCGCCGGGCTGGCAAAAGTGCCGGTGCGGCTCCTCTCATCGGGGCAGCTCAAGCGCGCGACGCTGGCGCGGGTCGCGGCATCCCCGGCACCGCTGTGGCTGCTGGACGAACCCTTGAATGCGCTCGACGCGGAAGGCGCGGAACGGCTGTCGAAGGCGATCGCCGCGCATTGCCAAGCGGGCGGCGCGGTCGTCGCTGCGTCGCACCAGCGGTTGCCCGGCGACTGGCGGCAACTGGAGCTGGACGCATGATCGGCGCCCTGGTTGCCCGCGAGGTCCGGCGCGGGTCGACCGGCATCACCTGGCTGCCGGCCGCCTTCTTCGTGCTGGTGGTGGCGCTGATGCCGTTCGCGGTCGGTCCCGATGCGAAGCTGCTCGGCCGCATCGGCTCCGGCGTCCTGTGGGTCGCCGCGCTGACCGCCGCGCTGCTCCCGGTCGAGCGGCTGATCGAGCCCGACCGCGCCGACGGCGTGCTCGACCAGTTGGCGCTCCACGGCGTCGCCGACGAGAGCATCGCCTTCGCCAAGATCCTCGCCCACTGGCTGACCTTCGGCCCGCTGCTGCTGGTCGCCGCGGCGTTCGGCGCGGCGCTCCTGTCCATGGATGGGCGCACGCTGCTCGCGACCGAGATCGCGCTGCTGATCGGCACGCCCGGCCTTGCCGCGCTGGCGGTGACCATCGCCGCGGTGACCTCGGGGTTGCCGCGCGCCGGCTCACTCGCGGCATTGCTGCTCTTGCCCCTCGCCGTGCCCCTGCTGATCTTCGGCGCGGCCAATGCGTGGCTGCTCGAGGGTGCAGTCGCGCTGTTCCTGACCGCCGGCGCGCCATTCGTGGCCGGCGCGGCGATCCGGGCGTCTAGGACTTAGACCAGCGGGCGAAGATCGCGGTCGGCAGAAGCAGGCCGCGCCGCTCCTCGCGCACCGCCATCTCGCCCATTTCGACGCGGCCCCCGAGGTCGCCGAGCATTTGGTTGACGAGCTCGCCGATCGCGAGCGCCGACATGCGCACCGCATAGACGGTCAGCACGAGAAAGCGGCTGTTCCGGTCGAGCAGCTGCCGGCAGTCGGCGAGCAATGGCGCCAGGTTCTCCTCGAGCCGCCACACTTCGCCTTCCGGACCACGACCGAACTTGGGCGGGTCGAGCAGGATGCCGTCGTAGCGCCGCCCCCGCCGCACTTCGCGCGCGGTGAACTTCGATGCATCGTCTACGATCCAGCGAAGGGGCTTGTCCGCCATCCCCGAGAGCGCGGCATTGGCCTTGCCCTGCTCGACCGATTTCTTCGAGGCATCGACATGGACGAGCCGCGCGCCGGCATCGCTCAATTGCAGCGTCCCGACGCCGGTGTAACCGAACAAGTTGAGCACGTCGGCATCGGCGGCGCGCTCACGCATCCAGTCCCATTGCGGCGCCATGTCGGGGAAGAAGCCGAGGTGGCGGAACGGCGTCAGCGACGCGTCGAACTTCACCGCCCCGCGCGACAATCCCCATTGCTTCGGCACCGGGCGATGCTGGACCCAGCGCCCGCCGCCCTCTTCGTCGGAGCCGGGAACGAAGGTGGCGTCGGGGTCCCAGCTTTCGAGCGCCGGCGTCCACATCGCCTGCGGCTCGGGGCGCGCCACCTTGTACGGGCCGTAGCGTTCGAGCTTCTGCCCGTTGCCGCAGTCGATCAGGCTCCAGTCGTCCCAGGGCTCGGCGACGATCGTGACGAGATCGGTCACGCCGCCAGCGCGAGCCGGGCACCGACCGCGGCCACCGCGCGCGGCCCGCCAAGCATCCGGCCGCCGACGTCGCGCACTTCCTCGATGGTCACCGCATCGAGCCGCGCGACGATCTCCGACGGCTCCATCAGCGCGCCGTCGCGGATCAGCCGCGTCGCGAGATAGCTCGCCTGGCCCCAGCAGCTTTCGAGGCTCATCAGCATCGCCGCCTTGGCCATCGCGCGCGCCCGTTCGACCTCGCGCGACCCAAGCTGCGCGACAGTCTCGGCGAGCACGCGCTCGATCTCGCGATACACGTGGCCGGCATCCGACCGGTCCGCGGCGACATAGGTCCAGAACATGCCGGCGCCGGCGAAATTCTGCGCCCCCGCCGCGACCGAATAGGCTAGGCCCTGCTCCTCGCGCAGCTCCTGGAACAGCCGCGACGACGAGCCGGCGCCGACCACGTCGGCGAACAGCTGCGAAGCGAAGGCATCGCCCGCGCCCCACTCGGGCGCCGGCATCGCGACCGCGATATGCGCCTGGTCGCTCTTGCGCCGGTCGAATCGCTGGCCGCCGATGAATCGCGCCGCCTCGGGCGCCGTCCGGGCCGACGGCTTCATGTCGCCGAAAGCCGCATCGGCGAGGTCGACGAGCCGCTGGTGATCGAGCTTGCCGGCCGCGACGAGGACGAGGTCCGACGGGCCATAATGCTCAGCCAGCCAGCGATGGAGGTCGTCGACCGCAATGCCCCGGATCGTCGTCTCGCTCCCGAGCACCGAACGCCCGATCGGCTGATCGGGGAAGGCCGCTTCCTGCAAATGATCGAAGACGATGTCCGATGGCGTGTCGCGCGCCTCGGCCAGTTCCTGCAGCACCACCTTCTTTTCAAGCTCGAGGTGCTTCGGCTCGAAATGCGGGCGGCGGATCAGGTCGGCGATCAGCCCGACGCCGAGCGGCAGGTCCGGCGCCAGCAGGGTCGCGTAGAAAGCGGTTAGCTCGCGGTCGGTCGAAGCGTTGAGGTCGCCGCCGACGTCCTCGACCGTTTCGCTGATCTCGCGCGACGATCTGCCGCCCGCGCCCTTGAACACCATGTGCTCGAAGAGGTGCGCGATGCCGTTCAATTCGACGCGCTCGTAGCGAGATCCGGTCGGCGCGTAGAGCCCGACCGCGACCGTCTCGACGCTGCGCATCGGGCGGCTGGCGACGCGCAGGCCGTTGGCCAGCGTGGTCAGCGCCATCATGGCCGGGGCTCTTCGCGCCAGCGCTTACGCACCGCGAGGCCATAGATGACCAGCGCGATCAGCCCGAAGGCGAACCACTGCAGCGCATAGAAACGGTGATTGTTGGGGATCGAGGAAAGCGACGGCTCGGCGCTCGGTTCGAGACCCGGCGGCGAGCTCGCCGCGACCAGCCGCATGCGTGCGTGCCGGTCGGGCGCGATCACTCCGCTGACCGGCCCGCCAGCCCAGTTGATCTTCGCGTTGGGGTTCTTCGACCAGCCGACCTCGACCGCCATGCCGGGTCCCTCGGCGCCGGTCGCGCAATCAAGGATATGGACATAACCCGGTTCGCCCGAGCGATTCTCACCGGCCTGGGCACGCTGGCTCACCGGCTTCACGCACATTCCGGTCGCGTGGCGGAACAGCGGCAGCTCGGCGTCCTTCAACGGCACCGTCGGCCAGACGATCGGGGGCAGCTTCTCGGCCAGGGCGTAGCGGGCGAGCAGCCCTTCCTTCCACTTGGCGCGCTGGAGCTGCCAGACGCCCAACCCGATCATCAGCGCGACCGCGGCCGCGACGACGATCGTCGGGACGAGCGGCAGCCGGCGGCTCACCGCATCAGCCGTGGATCGGCGCGCCCCAGCCGCCCCAGACGTAGATCGAGGTGAACAGGAACAGCCACACGACGTCGACGAAGTGCCAGTACCAGGCCGCGGCCTCGAACCCGAAATGCTGCCGCGGCGTGAAGTCGCCCTTGTAGGCGCGGAGCAGGCAGACGGTGAGGAAGATCGTGCCGACGATCACGTGGAAGCCGTGGAAGCCGGTCGCCATGAAGAAGGTCGCGCCGTAGATATTGCCTTTGAACGCGAAGGGCGCGTGGGCATATTCGTAAGCCTGGATGCTGGTGAACAGCAGGCCGAGGCCGATCGTCAACAGGAGGCCGAGCTTGAGCCCCTGGCGGTCGCCGTGGATCAGCGAATGGTGCGCCCAGGTGACGGTCGTCCCGGAGCACAGCAGGATCAGCGTGTTGAGCAGCGGAAAGCCCCAGGGATTGAGGACCTCGATCCCCTTGGGCGGCCACTGCCCGCCGACCGCGTCGACCATCGACGGGAACAGCGAGCTGTCGAAGAACGCCCAGAACCAGGCGAGGAAGAACATCACCTCGGAGGCGATGAACAGGATCATGCCGTAGCGCAGGTGAAGCTGGACGACCGGCGTATGGTCGCCGGCATGCGCTTCTTTGATCGTGTTCGACCACCAATTGTACATGGTGATGAGCACGCCCGCGACGCCGAGCGCGAACACGAACTTGCCATAGGGATTGTCGTGCCACCACATGACGAGGCCGCTGAACAGGATACCGCCGCAGGCCGCGCCGATCAGCGGCCAGGGATCGGGGTCTACGAGATGGTAATCGTGGTTCTTCGTCGCGGCCATGAATGCGGCTTCCCTCGTTGCTTGGCTGGGCTCTAGCGGCCCGTTGGCTCAACTTCCAGTCGGGTAGAAGGTGTAGCTCAGCGTGATCTCGTCGAGGTCCTTGGTGTCGGGATCCTTTTTGATCGCGGGATCGACGAAGAAGACCACCGGCATGTCCTTGGCCTCGCCGGCCTTCAGCGTCTGCTCGGTGAAGCAGAAGCACTGGATCTTCTTGAAATATTTGCCGACCTGGTCGGGGCTGACGTTGAACACGGCCTGCCCGGTGATGGCCTTCGCGCTCAAATTCTGGGCGCGGTAGAAGATCTGCGTCTTCGCGCCCGGCTTGACCCGGACCGTCGTCTGCTCGGGCTCGAACCGCCACGGCAGGCCGGGATGGACGTTGGCGTCGAAGCGCACGCCGATCTGTCCCGCGACCGCGCCGGGCGCGCGATCGGCGCGCTGAGGCGTCCCGTCGAACCCGGTATATTCGCAGAACATGCGGTAGAGCGGCGCCGAGGCGAAGGCCAGGCCGACCATCGCGGCGACGATCAGCGCCATCAGCAGCGCGGTCCTGGCGTTCCGGCTCTGGGCAATCGCGGTCACCAGTTGATCCCCGTCTTGGCGATGGTGATGAAGAACAAGAGCACGACGAACGCGCCCAGCAGCCAGGCAGTGATCCGCGCGCGGTCGCGCTGGCGCCGGACGACTTCCTCTTCGAGCTTCACCATGCCAGCCACCGGTCGGCGACAACCGCTGCAAAGAGGACGAAAAGGTAGATGACCGAGTAAGCGAACAGCTTCTTCTCCGGGCCCATTTGCGCGGGCTCGGCCGCGCGGTTGGCAAGCACTCGGGCGGCGAGGATGACGAATCCCAGGTTCAGGCCGATCGCGGCGACGCCATAGATCGGTCCGGTGAGGCCGAGCGGCCACGGCGAGACGGCGGCCGCGGCGAGGAGCAGCGTGTAAATGAAGATCTGCCTGCGCGTCGCCTGCGGCCCGGCGACCACCGGAAGCATCGGGATTCCGGCCGCGGCATAGTCCGATCGGACGAACATCGACAACGCCCAGAAGTGCGGCGGAGTCCACAGGAAGATGATCCCGAACAGAAGCAGCGGCAGCGCGGCGAAATGGCCGGTCGCGGCAACCCAGCCGATCAGCGGCGGGAAGGCGCCCGCGGCGCCGCCGATGACGATGTTCTGCGGCGTCCTGGGTTTCAGCCACACGGTGTAGATCAGCACATAGAACAGGATCGACGCAGCGAGCAGCGCGGCGGCGAGCCAGTTGGTCGCAAGCCCCATCAGCAGCACCGAGAAGGCGCCGAGGCCCACCCCGAAGTGGAGCGCCGCGTCGCGGTCCATGCGCCCGTCCGGAAGGGGCCGCTTGGCCGTGCGCCGCATCCTGGCGTCGAGATCGACCTCGTACCATTGGTTGAGCGCGCCGCAGGCTCCGGCGGCGAGCGCGATGCACAGGATCGCGGTGAAGCCCAGCACCAGCGGCGGAAGCTCCGGCGCGGCAAGCAACCCGCACAGCCCGGAGAAGACGACGAGGCGCATCACGCGGGGCTTGGTCAGCGCGAGGATATCGCGCCAGTCGGCCGGCAGCGCGGCTGGGCTGTTCATCTCCATGGCGGGCATTGTCGCGGCCTATAAGGGCTGGATCGCGAAGGGAAAAGCCCGTCTGGCGATGTTCATTCGGGCTTTGCTATGCGGCGCGCGATGAAGCATCGAATCCTTGCCGCGGCGCTGCTCGCCGCTTGTCCCGCGCCGGCTCTTGCGCAAGCTCCCGCGGTCACTCCTGCGCCTGCGGCTGCCCCGGCAGAGGAGCTGGTGCCGGTCACGATTGAAACGAGCCTCGGCAAGATCGTCGTGGCGCTCGATCCGGTCCATGCCCCGGTGACCACCGCGAACTTCCTCCATTATGTCGACGCGCACCGCTTCGACGGCGAGATCTTCTACCGCTCGCTCCACCAGGACGAAGGCGGCGGGCTGATCCAGGGCGGGGTGATGAGCGACGCGCGCAAGCTCTACAAGCCGATCGCGCACGAGCCGACCTCTCAAACCGGGCTTAAACATGTCGCGGGCGCCGTCTCGATGGCCAACAACGGCCCCGGAACCGCGACCGCGAGCTTCTTCATCCTCGTGTCCGACATTCCGGGGCTCGACGCCAACGGGCCGGGCGGCGACGCCAACGGCTTCGCCGTCTTCGGTCACGTCATCGAGGGCATGGACGTCGTCAGGAAGATCCACGACGCGCCGCTGTCCCCGACCAAGGGCGAGGGCGCGATGAAGGGCGAGATGCTCGATCCGCCGGTGAAGATCGTGAAAGTGACGCGGGTCAGTCCGCTGCCCGCGCCCAAGCCGGCCGCCAGGCCCGTCAGGAAGAAGCCCTAGGACTAGGCCGGGGCGTCGTCAGGCCGCTTGGCGCCGAACACCAGCGCCAGCGCTTCGTAGCGCTCGGCCATTTCACTGTGCACCGCGGCGACCTTGGGGTCGGCCGCGCGATCGCTCATCGAGCGTTCGTGGCGCTCCCGATCGGCGAAATAGCGGCCATAGACTTCGTCGGTCATTTGGCGGCGAAAACGCCGGACTGTTGTCCCGGTTCCGGCGCGCCGCGCGCCAGCCTAGTCGATCTTCGGCAGCGTCGAATATTGGTGGAACGGCGGCGGGCTCGACAGCGTCCATTCGAGCGTCGTCGCGCCTTCGCCCCACGGGTTGTTCGGCGCCTTCCTGCCGGCCGCCAGCGACCAGAACAGGTTGACGAAGAACACCGCGACGCCGGCGATGGTGATCATGTAGCCGATCGTCGCCACCCGGTTCCATTCGGTGAAGGCAGGCGTGTAGTCGGGGATGCGCCGCGGCATCCCGTCCAGCCCCAGGAAGTGCATCGGGAAGAAGATCACGTTCACCCCGATGAACATCAGGAAGAAATGCACCTTGCCGAGCAGCTCGTTGTACATCTTGCCGCTCATCTTCGGGAACCAGTAATAGAAGCCGCCGAAGATCCCGAACACCGCGCCCAGGCTCAGCACGTAGTGGAAGTGCGCGACCACGTAATAGGTGTCGTGCATGTAGTTATCCACGCCGCCGTTAGCGAGCACGACGCCGGTGACGCCGCCCACGGTGAACAGGAAGATGAAGCCGATCGCCCACAGCATGGGCGTCTTGAAGTCGATCGACCCGCCCCACATGGTCGCG
>DATEIK010000222.1:0-5427 GCA_035279065.1 Sphingomicrobium sp.
AGGGCGAGCGCCAATGCCGACTTGCCGCTGGCCGTCGGCCCCGCAATTAAGGCGACAGGAGGATTCGCGCGCTCGGCCATGGCAATTGCGACGCTGATAGCAGCGGGACGGCTCGATGACAGGCTGGTCGACCGCGCGCTCGGCCTGCTCCGCGAACTCGACCCCAAGGCCGCGTTCGACCGCTGGATTGACGAGGGGGATGCCGCCGATCTCAACTTCACCGGTGAGGCCAGGGCCGCGCGCTGGGCGCTGTCGGGCCTCGGCGAGGTCGACGTGGTCGTCCAGGCAAGCGAGCCGCGCTGGCGCAGGCTCCTCGTCGCCGACATGGACTCGACCATCATCGGCCAGGAGACGATCGACGAGCTCGCCGATTATGCCGGCCTCAAGGAGAAGGTGGCGCGGATCACCGAGCGCGCGATGCAGGGCGAGATGGATTTCAGCGGTGCGCTTCGCGAGCGCGTGCGGCTGCTTGCCGGGCTCGACCAGCGCGCCTTGAGCCGCTGTCTCGACGAGCGCGTGCAGGTCACCTCGGGCGCGGAAACCCTGGTCCAGACGATGCGCGCCGGGGGCGCCAGCTGCCTGCTCGTCTCGGGCGGGTTCCTGTCCTTCGCCGAGCCCATCGCCAGCGCGGTCGGCTTCGACCGCGTGCGCGCCAATCGCCTGGTCTTCGCCGGCGGCAAGTTGAGCGGCGAGGTCGGCGACCCGATCGTCGACGCGATGGCCAAGCGCGACGCCCTGGTCGAGGCGCGCGACCAGCTCGGCCTCGCGCGCCAGGATGTCCTCGCGGTCGGCGACGGCGCCAACGACAATCTGATGATCGAGGAGGCGGGGCTCGGAATCGCCTTTCTGGCCAAGCCGGCGCTGGCCGAGGCAGCGGACGCGGAAATCAAACACCACGGGCTCGACGCCTTGCTGTGGGTTCAGGGCGTGCGCCGGCGCGACTGGTTCCGCGGCTGATTACTTGGCCGGGACGGGGAAGCACGCCTGCTTCACAGCGCTGCACGCGGCTTGAGCGGCGCCTCGGCTGGCAAACGGCCCGACCTGGAGGCGCGTCACCGCGCCCGCGGGCACGTAATAAGGCTGCCGGCCGGCCAGTGCCCCGTTGCCGGCGATCTTCTTGTACAGGGCCTCGGCTGAGCCGCGCTGCGAGAATGCCCCAAGCTGGATCCGCCAATTGCCCGACGCCGGGGCCGATGCAGGCGCTGCCTTCGGCTCCGCGGCCGGCGGAGCGGATTTTGCCGGCTTGGCTTCCGCAGTCTTCACCGGTTTCGCCGCGCTCTTCGTAACCTTGGCCGCCTTCGAGCCCGGCGGCGGAGCCGCCTTGGCCTTGGCCATCGCCAGCGCGAGGCCCTTCTTGCGATCTTCGAGCGGCAGCAGCTTGTCGAGCTGGGCGAGCGTTTCCTTCGCCGGCGCGAGGCCCTGCGCGGCGGCGCGGCTGATGTAGGCATAGCCGAGGATCGGGTCTTGGGCGACGCTGTCGCCGTTGAACAATGCCGTGCCATAAACCAGCAACGCGCGCGGCTCGCCTTGCTCGGCCGCGGCCTTCAGCCATTTGAGGCCTTCGGGCTGGTTGCCGTTCTGGAATAAAAGCAGGCCGAGCGTCGCCTGCGCGTCGACATGGCCCTTGTTCGCCGCGCGCTCGAACCAGGTTTGCGCCGCGCCGAGGTTGGTCGGCACTCCGCGCCCGAGGCGATAGGCCTGGCCGAGGTTGAAGGCGGCGTCGGCATCGCCTTTCTCGGCGAGCGGGCGCCAGATCGCGACCGCGGCCGCATAATCGGCCCGCTGCCACGCTTCGATCCCGGCTTTCACGCTCTGTGCGGACAGGGGCGCGGCGACTGCTCCGAGCAGCGCGGCGACGAGCCAAATCCTGCGAACCATGCCCAAACCCACCTTGCGCGCAAGCTTAGCCGAGCGCTGCCGATCCGCAACACGGTCGTGGTCATGTTAACCAGATTTTAGAGGCTTGGGTGTCACTCCGCTCGGCGAACGTACGTCACTCGCGAGGGGAATAGAATGCGCGTCTTGGCTATGGCATCGCAGAAGGGCGGATCGGGCAAGACGACCCTGTCCGGCCACCTCGCGGTGCAGGCGCAGCTGTCAGGGGCGGGACCCGTCTGCCTGATCGACATCGACCCTCAGGGCAGCCTTGCCGACTGGTGGAACGAGCGCGAAGCCGACATGCCGGCCTTCGCCCAGACCACCGTCGCCAGGCTCGCCTCCGATCTCGAGGTGCTTCGCCAGCAAGGCTTCCGCCTGGCGGTGATCGACACCCCACCGGCGATCACCATGGCGATCCAGAGCGTCATCGCCGTCGCCGAGCTGATCGTCATCCCGACTCGGCCGAGCCCGCACGACCTGCGCGCCGTCGGCGCCACGGTCGATTTGTGCGACCGCGCCGGCAAGCCGCTGATCTTCGTCGTCAACGCGGCGACGCCCAAGGCCAAGATCACCTACGAGGCCGCCGTGGCCTTGTCTCAGCATGGCACCGTCGCTCCCGTCACGCTTCACCACCGGACTGATTTCGCCGCGTCGATGATCGACGGCCGCACGGTGATGGAGATCGATCCCGGCGGCCGTTCCGCCCAGGAAGTCACCGAGCTTTGGGATTATATCTCCGACCGGCTCGAGAAGAATTTCCGCCGGACCGTGTTCGCGGCCCCCGGCGCAGCGCCGGGCATCGCCCCGGCCAGTCCGCGTCCTGTTGGCGGCTTCGGCCGCCGCGTCGTCGGCCAGTAAGGGGAGCCGACGGTGGCCAGCAGCGAACCCAAGCCTTTCGCCTCCCTCTCTTCCGGACTTCTCGCCCGCAAGGGCGCTGCCCGCCCGGCGATGAAGCCGCAGGGCTTCGGCCAGATGGGCGGCGGCAATCTCGAAGACCTCGGCTGGAACGACATGGGCTTTGAAGCGCCCAAGCCGGTTGAAGCTCCGCGCGACGCGACTCACGATGCGTTCGGCGAGGATGTCGTCGATCATCCGCGCGCTCACCCGACCGGGCTGACGCCGGTCGGCTCGCCGGTCCACGACCAGCAGGCCGAGATCGAAGACCGCCTCGGCACTGACGAGCTGGACGAAGAGTTCGATGAAACCGCCGAGCCTTTCGAGGCCGAGAGCGAGCCCGTTCTGGTCAAGCATGTTGCTTCGACGCCTGCGCCGAGGCGCGCGCCCAGGCCGCGCTCAGCGCCTGGAACCAAGGGCAAGGCCGCATTCACGCTGCGGCTGGATCCGGCGCGGCACCTGAAGCTGCGCCTCGCTTGCGCCGTCGATGGACGGTCGGCGCAGCAAATCGTCACCGACGCCGTCGACCGGCTGCTCGCTAACATGCCGGAGCTCGACGTCATGGCCGAAAAGGCCAAACGCAAGGGGTAATTCACATGGCCAAGCCTTCCCGCATCGCACCCGCGGTTTCGTTCGCCGCGCTCGCCACGGTCCTTTCCGGCTGCGCGGCATCCGCGGACAAGGTCAACACGGCCTCCTACCGGGAAGGCAAGCCGCAAGGCGACATCGGCCTTGCGACGCAGGCCGCTGCGGCCCTTGTCGCAAACAAGATTCCCGCGGCGATCGATTTCGCCGAGCGCGCAGTCGCGCAGACCCCCGACGACGCCGGCTTCCGCGGCATTCTCGGCAATGCCTATTTTGCCGGAGGCCGGTTCGCTTCGGCCGAGGCGGCCTACAAGGACGCGCTCACGATCTATCCGGCGCAGCCCAAGGTGATCCTGAAGCTGGCGCTCACCGAGATCGCGCAGGGCAAGACCAGTGAAGCGGTTGCGCTGCTGAACGCCACGCGCCCGGATCTCGACACCGCCGATTATGGCCTGGCGCTGGCGCTCGCCGGTGAGCCGGGCGATGCGGTCCAGGCGCTGGAAACCGCCGCTCGCGAGCAGAACGCCGACGGCCGCGTCCGCCAGAACCTCGCGCTTGCCTATGCGCTGTCCGGGGACTGGGCCAAGGCCAAGATCGTCGCCGCGCAGGACGTGCCGGCCGACCAGCTCGACGCGCGCATCCAGCAATGGATGCAGCTTGCCAAGCCGACCCATGCGGCCGACCAGGTTGCTGCCTTGACCGGCGTGACGCCGGATACGGCCGATCCGGGCCAGCCGGTGCGCCTCGCGCTCAACAAGGTCGACACCCTGATCGGCCAGGCCAAGGCTGCCGCCGAAGCAACACCGGTTCCCGCTCCGGCACCGGTCGAAACGGCGCCCGTCCACGTCGCCGAGGCGGCCCCGGTTCCGCAGCCCGAAACTCTCGCCCCGGCTCCGCCGCCGACCGATCCGGCGCGCGTTGCGGCGACTCCCGAGCCGATCGCTCCGGTCGCGATCGCGGCCGCTACGGTTGCTCCCGAAGCGCCCGCCGCCTTCGCGATGATGACCGCCAGGTTCGCTCCGCCCCCGGCTCCTAAGCCAGCCAAGGCCAGGCGCGCGCCCGTACAGGTCCGCCCTGCCGCGCTCCGCGTCGCCGGCAAGGGCCCGGTCATGCAGCTCGGCGCCTACAAGTCGCCGCAATATGTCAACGCCGCCTGGGCCCAGCTGACGAAGAAGTATCCCGCGCTGCGTGACTATCTGCCGCTCCGCGCGCGCTTCGATTCGCCCAAGGGCACCTTCTACCGCCTGTCGGTGCAAGGATTCGCCACGCAGCGCGAGGCGCTCGCCCGCTGCCAGCTGCTCAAGAGCAACGGCGGGAGCTGCTTCGTCCGCGGCTTCGCCGGCGACGCGCCGGTCGAAATCGCCAGCCGCTAGGCCAGTAGCAGTTCCAGGCAGGCCATTCGGGCGGCGACGCCCATCTCGACCTGCAGCGTGATCAGCGACCGCTCGGCATCGTCGGCGATCGGCCCCTCGATCTCGACCCCGCGGTTCATCGGCCCGGGGTGCATGACCAGCGCATTCGGCGCTGCAGTCGCCAGCCGCTCGTCGGTCAAGCCGTAGCGCTCGAGATATTCGCCCGGCGCATCTCCGAGATCCCGAGACAAGCGCTCGCGCTGGATCCGCAGCATCATCACCACGTCTGCCCCTTGGATCGCGTCATCGACGCTGGGGCCCGCCGCGCCAACGGGCATCAGCTCGGGCGGGCCGGCGAGCCGCACTTCGGCCCCCAGCCGCGGCAGCAGCTTCGCGTTGGAGCGCGCGACGCGGCTGTGCGCGATGTCGCCGCAGATCGCGATCTTCAGGCCCTCGATCCGCCCGAGCCGGTGGCGAATGGTCGCGGCGTCGAGCAGCGCCTGGGTCGGATGCTCGTTGGTTCCGTCGCCGGCGTTGATCACCGGGCAATCCATGATTGAGGCCACGCTTGCCGGAGCGCCGCTGGTCCGATGACGAATGACCAGCGCGTCGGGCCGCATCGCATTGAGGGTCCGCGCCGTGTCTTCGAGGGTTTCGCCCTTCTTCACCGACGAATGCTCGACCGACAGCGTGACCGGCGAAGCGCCGAGCCGGTGCG